>NZ_JBFGYC010000171.1:0-7074 GCF_041587635.1 Pontibacterium sp.
ACTGAATTCGAGCACGCGTACTTTGATGATTTTCCATGCTTATATTTATGCATGGCACTATCCCTAAACGCCTAATATGTATTGATATAGTACAAAACGCAAGCGACAAATCGTGCCATAATCCGGACTCGAAAAGAGCCTGATTCGTTAGACAACGATAGATATACTGTAGAAATTGCTAGACTTCTATGACCCATCTTGGAGACAAACTCTACAATGGACGGAAATGACTGAAGAGCTAAAAATACTTTTCAGGAAGGCTGAAGCAAGGGATGCTTGACTGCATCCCCTTGACAAGAAAGAACAAAAGTTCATAAAGGCATTATTTCAACAGCGCCCTACTTCTCCCCCAATACATTGGAGAAGATCGAACGCAGGTCGTCCGGTGAAGGTTCGTCATCCAGGCTAAGCTTGTGCTCGATATGATCCAGATGATGCATCATCAGTTTTACCGCCAGTTCTTTATCGCGGTTCTTGATGGCATCGATCAGTTCATAGTGTTCGTCGTAGGAGCAGTGGGATTTCTCACCGTTCTTTTCGTACTGGGCGATGATCAGTGAGCACTGGGATACCAGGCTGCGCTGGAAGCTCAGCAGCGGAGGGTTGTTGGCCATCTCCGCGAGTTTCAGGTGGAATTCGCCGGAGAGGCGGATACCGGCCCCTTTATCACCTTTGGCGAAACAATCCTGTTCGTCCTGCACCAGCTTTTTCAGTTGTTCGATCTTTGCTGGCTGTGCGTTGTCGACCACCAGCTCGGTCACGGCACGCTCAACTACGCGGCGGGCGAAGATGATCTGCTTGGCTTCTTCCAGCGTTGGGCTGGCCACCACGGCACCACGGTTTGGTCGCAGTACGATCACCTGCTCATGCCCCAGACGGGACAGTGCACGGCGGATGATGGTGCGGCTTACGCCGAAGATTTCACCCAATGACTCTTCGTTCAGTTTGGTGCCCGGTGCCAGGCGCTGTTCCAGAATGGCATCGAAGATGTATTCATAAACGATGTCGTCCTGGGTTCTTTTACCTTTTGGTCCTTTCTTGGACGTTACTTTCTCAGAAATCTGGTTCATAGGTTCCGATCTACTTGTCTGCGCATGCCGATGGGTACAGGTATTTACCGTTCTACTTGCTACTTGCTCCCGTCCCCAGGATCGGCAGTACATATATCTGATACGTTAAATGCTACATAAAAGTGAATTTTTTGTACACAAATAGCCTTCCTCACCTTTTTGGTTCAACTTGATGCTTGGTTTACGTAGTACTTTAGGCTGTTTTTCACGATACGAAACCTGAATACAATTCTGTAACACTTAAATATCAATCACTTAGCCAGCAGGCGTGATACTTAAGACTAAAAACCTGACTTCTGGGTTGATTTTTTTGTATACAATATTAGTATTGTTTGTAGCACAAAAATTTAAGGACGTGCCACGTTTCCATGGATTGAAACACAACGATCTGCAGAGCTATCCATAAAAATAACTCGGAGCTCTGAACAACCCTAACCTGAGGAGTAAAAGTTGTGGAAAGCATTCAACAAGAACAAATAGCTACCGCAGATACCCCCGACTCAAACAGTCGCAGCTTCCTCGACCGATTTTTTAAGCTTGCTGAGCATCGTACCAATATCCGCACAGAGCTAATGGCCGGTCTGACTACCTTTGTAACCATGGGTTACATCATCTTTGTTAACCCAAATATCATGTCATCTGCTGGCATGGATCACGGCGCAGTCTTTGTTGCGACCTGTATCGGTGCTGCCATCGCCTGTTTCCTGATGGGTCTGTATGCCAACTGGCCTGTTGGTCTGGCTCCCGGCATGGGACTGAATGCCTTTTTCACCTATACCGTTGTACTGGAGATGGGTCACACCTGGCAGGTTGCGCTGGGGGCCGTATTCCTCTCCGGGGTGCTCTTTGTCATTCTGAGTTTTTATAAGATTCGAGAGTGGCTGCTGAACAGTATCCCAATGAGCCTGAAGTTTGCGATGACCGCCGGTGTTGGTTTATTTCTCGGCCTGATCGGCTTGAAAACAGCAGGTATTGTTGTCGACAATCAGGCGACTCTGTTATCGATGGGCAGCTTCCTCGAACCCGCCACACTGCTGGCAGCGGTCTGCTTCCTGATGATCGCGGTGCTGTCATACCACAACGTGTTTGGTTCTGTATTTATCAGTATTCTGGTCGTGACCTTCCTGGGTTGGGGTCTTGATCTGGTCGTATACAACGGCATCTTCTCTGCACCGCCGAGCGTCGCCCCTACCTTCATGCAACTGGACATTATGGGCGCACTGGATGTCAGCATGATCGGTGTGATCCTGGCGTTCCTGTTCGTCAACATGTTCGACACCGCCGGTACACTGATGGGTGTCGCGACTAAAGCGAACCTGATCCGTCCAGACGGTTACATCGAGAATCTGAGCAAAGCCCTCAAAGCAGACAGTAGCTCCAGTGTTTTTGGTACTTTCTTCGGTTGCCCACCTGTCACCAGCTACGTCGAGAGTGCATCCGGTGTTGCTGCCGGTGGTCGTACCGGCCTGACAGCTATCGTGGTTGGCTTGCTGTTCCTGGCGTCTATGTTCCTGGCACCGCTGGCAGGGATGATCCCCGCTTATGCAACAGCCGGTGCGCTCATCTATGTTGCCATGCTGATGATGACCGGCATGAAGCAGATCAACTGGGATGATATGACCGATGCGATTCCAGCAATCATTACCGTGATCATGATGCCGCTGACGTTCTCTATCGCCAACGGTATCGCAATGGGCTTTGTCACTTATACCGCTATGAAACTGTTCACCGGCCGCCGCGATCAGATCTCACTGAGTATCTGGGTACTGACAGGCCTGTTCATTGCCAAGTTCATCTTCCTGTAAACACCCACGCGATTAAAACCGGGCCCTCCTTTGTGAGGGCCTTTTTATTGCCTCTCCAGTACACCGCAGCCTATGAATTCAAACCCCGATACAGACGATCCATTGGTGCAGCACGTAAGCCGCCCACAACCGATGCAAAACTTCGCTATTGCGTTGCTGCACGGTTGTAGTCAGATCTTCCTGCAACGCAGTGCGTTGGTGGGTGTTGCGACCTTGATGGGTGTGCTGTCTGGATCTGTGCCGATGTTTCTCGGCGGGTTGATCGGATTGGTCACCGGTACGCTTATCGCGACTGTGCTGCGCTATAACCGGGCAGATATCGATGAGGGGCTGTATGGCTACAACCCGATGCTGGTCGGGACCGCCCTGTTCTGCTTCTTTGATACCAGCCCACTGCTTGTGGGTATCACCGTTGTCGCCGCAGGGGCATCAACCTGGCTGTTACATGCCCTACTGAACCGTCATGTACCTGCACTGACACTGCCTTTTGTCACGGTTACCCTGTTTGCAATTGAGCTTATTAATGCGCTGGGATTGGCTGATCCGAATCCGCAGCCGCTTGTTGGCGCTGGCGAACTGAATCCACATTCATCGTTCTTTCTCAGCTTTGGGCAGGTGATGTTTCAAGACAACATGCTTGCGGGGGTTATATTCTTTGCGGCGCTGTTGGCGCATAAACCGGTGGCGGCGTTGTTTGCAGCCGTGGGGATGTTTTGCAGTGTGGTGATCACGATGCTTGTAGGGATATCCGATACGCAGGTGAATACGGGGTTGTTTGGATTTAGTGCGATCTTGTGTTGCCTGGCGTTTGCAGAACGCAGTTGGTACGCGGCGATTAGTGCAGTGATTGCAGCAACTCTGGCTACGTTGTTTACGGTGATGGCACATTCCGCTGGGGTAGTCGTGCTGACCTTACCGTTTATTGTTTCGACGTGGTTTGTGATGAGTGTTGGGAAGCGTTGGGGGCAGTAAGCTAATTAGATCAGCGTCTACTCCACTTGTAGGGCAGCCTTCAGGCTGCCGGTAGGCTAAAGGCCTACCCTACATTGAACCTACTGACTTCCAAATCATCGATTAGCCTCGTAGGTTGGGTCGAGCCGGAGGCGATACCCAACACCACAATACATCCCTGCCGCCCCTGTTGGGTGTAGCTACGCTCGACCCAACCTACCCTACTACGTCATACCCCATCTGTAGGGCATCGTCGTCATCGTAGGTGATCACGCTGCCGGTAGGCTAAAGCCAACCCTACACCGGACCTTCTGGTTTCCAAGTAAGGGAATCGCATCTGCACCAAATTCCCGAAGTGACTTCAAATTTGGTTTTTATCACGCCCTCTCTGCAACTACTTCACCATCTGTAGGGCAGCGTCTTCGTCATCGTCGGTGATCACGCTGCCGGTAGGCTGAAGCCTACCCTACATCGGACTACGCAGTGTCACTGCTCCCCTAGTCATTTCTATACCGGAGCGTAAGAACGAGATCACCTCGATCTATGTATGTAGGGCAGTCTTTAGGCTGCCAGTAGGCTATAAGTCTACCCAAGGCCCCTTCCCCTCCGCACCCAACAAATATGCACAAAAAAACCGCCTTCGATGAGGCGGTTTTTCAGTGACAACGTTGTCGCTCCGATCAGCTTCCGCGATAGGTAGAGTAGCTATACGGCGAAATCAACAACGGCACGTGATAGTGCTCATCTTCATTCGCGATACCAAAACGTAATACCACCTCATCCAGAAACGCCGGTTCAGGCAGCTCCATGCCGCGTTTACGGTAGTAAGCACCCGCGCTAAATTCCAGCTCGTACACCCCCTTAGTAAACGCCTCACCTTCCAGCACCGGCTGATCACAGCGGCCATCGCTGTTGGTGGTGACCGAGGCAATCAGTTCGCGCTCAGCACCTATGCGGTACAGATTTACCAGAATGTTGCTGCCCGGGCAGCCAAATGCCGAATCCAGCACATGTGTCGTCAGATAACCCATAAATCGTTGCAGTGCTAACAGCACCCTCCAATAGATAGTGAATGTCGAACTCCCTGCAAACTGCCTATCACACGTCACCATGACGAGACGCATTGTATACAGATAGCACCTAAACCAGACAGAAATCCACTTTTAGCGGATATTTCTAACGGCTGGAGTCCCTTAAAGAACAGAAGATAGGCCTATATAATCATTTTTTTGACCCGAAGGACAACTTTTTCTTTGCCAAACCCATTTAGCATTGTATACAATCAAAACATACAAATTGTTTACACACGTTTTTTGTTCTAAAACGTAATAAAGAGTTATCTGTAACGTAAGGAGTTGAACCGTGAGCAGAGATTACCCACGAGACCTAATCGGATACGGTGCCAACCCTCCCCATCCTCAATGGCCGGGTGATGCGCGTATCGCGATCTCCTTCGTCCTCAACTACGAAGAAGGTGGCGAGCGCTGCGTTCTGCACGGTGATGCAGAATCGGAAGCGTTCCTGTCAGAGATGCCAAACGCACAGCCACTTGCGGGCGTACGCAACATGAGCATGGAGTCCATCTACGAGTACGGCAGCCGTTCAGGTGTATGGCGTCTGTTGAAGTTGTTCGACAAGTACGATGTACCACTCACCGTGTTTGCTGTTGCGATGGCTATAGAACGTCACCCAGAGGTGGCAAAAGCGATGGTTGAGGCAGGCCACGAGATCTGCAGCCACGCTTACCGCTGGATCGACTATCAGTACATGGATATAGAGGAAGAGAGGGAGCATCTGAATAAAGCGATCGAAATCATCACTCAGGTGACCGGCCAGCGCCCACTGGGTTGGTACACCGGTCGTAACAGCCCGAATACACGTGACCTCGTGATGCAGGAAGGTGGTTTCCTCTACGACTCCGATGCCTACGATGACGACCTGCCCTACTGGACCGATAACAACGGTAAAGGTCACCTTGTCATCCCTTACACCCTGGACACCAACGACATGCGTTTTTCGACCGTGCAGGGGTTTAACAGCGGTGAGCAGTTCTACCAATACCTGAAAGATGCCTTTGACACCCTGTATGCCGAAGGTGAAAAGACACCGAAGATGTTGTCGATTGGCCTGCACTGCCGCCTGATCGGCCGTCCGGCCCGCATCGCTGCTCTGGAACGCTTTATCCAGTACGCGAAAAGCCACGACAACGTCTGGTTCAGCCGCCGCATCGATATCGCCAAACACTGGCATGAAAAGCACCCATACAACCCGGAGAGCGCCAAATGAGTAACGGAAGGTTCCAGCACTGCACCCCTAACGAGATGGATCGCACCACCTTCGTAAGCACCTTTGCTGATATTTACGAACATTCATCCTGGGTGGCAGAAAAGGCGTTCGACCAGGGCATCACCGAACTGCACAACCAGATCAGCGTTTTGCATGAGCACATGGCGGGCATCCTGAACAACAGTGGCCATCAGGCTCAGCTGGACCTGATCAACGCCCACCCGGACCTGGCAGGTAAAGCAGCAATATCAGGCGAACTGACTGAGGCCTCCACCTCAGAACAGTCCGGCGCAGGCATTCACGAGTGTAATGAACAAGAGTTTATGCGCTTCACTGAACTGAATAACGCCTACAAGGACAAGTTCCGGTTCCCATTCATCATGGCGGTAAAAGGCAGCAATCGACACCAGATTTTGGCGGCGTTTGAGACACGTATTCACAACAGTCCGGAGCTGGAGTTTGAGACGGCCCTGCAGGAGATCAACAAGATCGCCCGGTTCCGACTGAATGACATGTAACCACTTACTGAGAAGAAAAATAATTATGAAACAAACAGCAACATTTCAGAAATATATCAACCTGGCGGACGCCCGCTTGGGCAGCGAAGTGATCTTTGTGACCGACGACTGGTTTGCCGATGCTAACCGCATGCTGCAACCTGAGGCCGCGGTCTGGAAAGAAGGCGTGTTCGACGACAACGGTAAATGGATGGATGGCTGGGAATCCCGCCGTAAGCGTTGCGAAGGTTACGACTCCGCCGTGGTCCGTCTGGGTGTACCCGGTGTCATCAAGGGTGTGAACATCGATACCGCCCACTTCACCGGTAACTTTCCACCATCCGCCTCCTTGGAAGCCTGCTTCTCCCCCGACGGCGAACCAGACAGCAGCGCCGAGTGGAACGAGATTCTGCCCGCGGTAAACCTGCAAGGTAACAGCGAACACCTGCACGCGATTGACGACGA
>NZ_JBFGYC010000172.1:0-7070 GCF_041587635.1 Pontibacterium sp.
AAGCTGCCGGTCGGATAAATCCGACCCTACATACAACGCTAGACCCCAACCATAAGTTTAATGCTAGATCCACACTCATCAGGAACGGCGCCCAGGAGAGATTCAGGAAACCGGTGTAGGGCAGCTTTCTAAGCTGCCGGTCGGATAAATCCGACCCTACATACAGTTGGAAGCAATATCTCAAACTCTAACTACTGTACTCAGGAAATAGCAGCTGCCATGTTTCGTCAGACCCCAGCAACATTCCCAAGCCTTCGGGTGAGGGTTTCGCACAGGGGGTCGCATTACACGCACCCGCCACGGATTCACACGCTGGCGAAAGATAAACCATCACCTCACAGTGAAGCCCACCATCAGATTCATGCCGAATAAAGGCCGCCATATTCTCTGGGTTTCCCGTCTGTATCCGTACAGAGGTGAGCGTTTCCTCCAACTCAGCTTGCGCTTCGAAAGCCAGCATCGCGTCACCCAGATTTTTTACAAACCAGTCGTTCATCGTTGCTCCCACTCTGCACCAATCGTCTAATCACCAACATCTCAGTGACCACGACACAAACGCCAAACACCTTAGAGCCAGCTATATTGACTTACATATCGTGATCATACGGGAAACCTTTCTGCGCCAACTTGACCAACCTCAGGTCATATCGTCGCACGAGAGGCAATCGGAAAAGGCGCGGGAATATGATGCAGCCAAGGGACGTTAAAACGGTCGAGCAAGCCAAGCGGATTGTCGAGGAGCGCGGTCTGACGCACATAAAAGTCGGCCTCTTTGATATCGATGGTGTAATGCGTGGCAAGTACATGAGCAAGGATAAGTTCTTCTCTTCACTCGATCACGGATTTGGCTTCTGTGATGTGGTGCTGGGGTGGGATTCGAAAGATCAACTGTACGACAACGTCAACTACACCGGCTGGCACACCGGCTACCCCGATGCCCCTGTGCGTATTATCCCCGAGAGCTGCCGCAACCTGCCCTTCGAAAACGATATACTGCTGTTTATCGCTGAATTTACTGACCAAGCCGCAGAGGTCTGCCCACGCAATCTTCTCAAACAGGTCATACAGCGTGCCCATAAAATGGGCTTTGATGCGTTTGCGGCATTGGAATATGAGTTCTTTGTCTTTCAGGAAACACCGCACAGCGCGCGCGAGAAAGGTTTCAGAAACTTAGTCCCCCTGTCCCCCGACTGGTTTGGCTACTCCGTGCTGCGCAACTCAGTACATTCCGATCTGTATCAGCAAATTCTGGAGATGGCGGAGAAGATGGATTTTCCCATCGAAGGCATCCATACCGAAACTGGTCCCGGTGTGCTTGAAGCGGCCATCGCCGTTGATCGCGCCGAAAAAGCTGCGGATAAAGCCGCCCTATTCAAAACCTTTATGAAAGTCCTCGCCGAACGCAACGGGCTCATGGCAACGTTTATGGCGAAGTGGTCAAACGATTATCCGGGGCAAAGCGGCCATATCCATATCTCCCTCACCCATCGGGACAGCGTTGATAGCGCGTTTCATGATCCCAACCAGCCACACAGCATGAGTCAGATTCAGCGTAATTTTCTCGCCGGTCAGCAACGTTTGATGCCCGAGTTTCTAAGCCTGATTGCCCCAACAGTAAACAGCTACAGCCGTTTGGTGCCGGGCTTCTGGGCACCCACGGATGCCACCTGGGGGATCGATAACCGCACCACCGCTCTGCGGGTGATTCCCGGCAGTGCAAAATCCCAGCGCATCGAATACCGCCTGGGTTCCGCCGACGGTAATCCCTATCTGACACTGGCAGCAGCACTGGCATCGGGGTTGTACGGCATCATGCATAACTGGCAACCGGACGCACAGGTGATCGGCAATGCCTACGAACAAACACATCCCGATCACCTGAAACTGCCTGCAACCTTATGGGATGCCGCCCAGCGTCTGAAAACCTCCAACGCCGCCCGAGAACTCTTTGGCGATGCCTTTGTGGAGCACTTTGCCGCATCACGTGAATGGGAAGAGCGGGAATACCGAAAACATGTCTCAGATTGGGAGATGGCGCGCTATTTTGAAATCATCTGAATTCTTATATTTAAAAACCTAGCTGTAACAGCCCTCTTTTATGCCCTTCAGGGTGCCGAGGGCAACCAGATTTTGGTACGTGCCTCACGTCTTGTCGTGGCCGGAAACCGCTGCGATTAGATCCGAGTTAAATGTTACTGGGCTGATGACAATGTAGGGCAGCTTTTAAGCTGCCGGTCGGATAAATCCGACCCTACATATGATGGGAATCGAATACTTCCACTGTCCCTTCGCGCACTCTATCTCTCTTGAATCGAGGAGCCTTATGACCACGCCCTCCAGCAAAGTAAGCCCCAACCTAAGTGATTCGCTAATTGGCGACTGGAACTACCCCAACAGCATCCGCGCCGGTGCTGGACGAATCAAAGAGCTGGCCGATGCCTGCCAGAACCTGAATATCCAAGCCCCCCTATTGGTGACCGATCCCGGTTTAGCCAATTTACCGATGATTGAACAGGCGATAAAGCAGTGCCAGAACGCAGGCTTAAACTGCGGCCTGTTCAGCAACCTTCAGGGCAACCCCACCGGACAGAATGTTGCAGATGGAGTGACCGCTTACAAAGCCGGAAGACATGATGGTGTTATCGCTTTTGGCGGCGGTTCATCGCTGGATACCGGCAAAGCTATTGCCCTGATGATCGGTCAGAGTGCAAACCTCTGGGACTTTGAAGATATAGGTGATAACTGGACCCGCGTGGATGCATCCGCGATTGCCCCAATTATTGCTGTGCCCACCACCGCAGGCACCGGCTCAGAAGTGGGTCGTGCCTCGGTGATCACCGATGAGCAACAGCAAGTGAAACGTATTATCTTCCATCCACAGATGCTGCCCTCCATCGTCATCCTTGACGCGGAACTGACCACCGGCCTGCCTCCCCATATCACTGCAGCCACCGGCATGGATGCACTGTCGCACAACTTAGAAGCGTTCTGCGCTCCCAGCTATCACCCAATGGCGGACGGTATCGCCCTTGAAGGTATCCGACTGATCAAAGAATACCTACCCCGCGTCTACACCAACGGGCAGGATCTGGAAGCCCGCAGCCAGATGCTCGTCGCCTCCGCCATGGGTGCTACCGCATTTCAAAAAGGGCTCGGCGCGATGCACGCCCTCGCCCACACGCTGGGGGCACTCTACGGTGCTCATCATGGATTACTGAACGCTATCCTGATGCCCTATGTACTGAGCGCGAATCAATCCTCCATTGAGCCGCGTATCGAACGCCTCAGCCGTTATCTGGATCTACCTGATCCCAGCTTTGATGGTTTTATGGATTGGGTGCTAACGATGCGTAAACAACTCAGTATTCCCCATACCTTGTCCGCCCTTAGTATCGATGAGAACCAAGCCAAACGGATCGGTGAAATGGCCGCACGAGACGCAGCAGCCAACGGCAATCCGATCACTTTTTCAGAGGATCAATATTCAGATATTTTTCTAAACGCTGTACGGGGTCACTGAATAAGTAACGGGCCGGCTATAGAACAGCGGCTTGATAAATCCACACCTCACTTGTTAGCCCATCATTCAGGCCTTAAACACGATGCTCTTTTTACCTTCCCAAAGAGTAGAAACACCAATGTCTCTCAGCTTATCAAGGTCAGAGGTAATGGTGGCAAAATGATTCCCCGCCAGTGTGCCCGCTTTTGAAGCGAACTGAACACAGCCATAGGCGATCAGTATTTCCGTTTCGCTTTTTCCTTTCGGATATAAAAGCACTTGGCCGGGGGCAGGATATGACGTGGCATCTTCATACTCTACTGCAAAATCCCTGTCTCCCAGAGGAATCCACACTCCTTCGCCACTCCAGCGCACATGAACAATTTCGCCTGTAAACGGCATCGCCTTTCGAAACACCTCGCATGTTTTGGGCGATTTACTGTCTTCGAAAACAGCAGAGAACTGATGTCCATCTATCTCAATGATCATATTTACCTCGATCGTGAAAAATACCAGCCACAGTGGCGAGCAGTCTGAGCCCGGCTACCAAAGACTGCGAACCGTTACAGCCTGTTCAGCTTACAAGCAAACGTAGACCGCCTCATACCCATATACAAGAAATGCCTGATAGCGAACGGACAAATACACGCAGCAAAACACAAGTGACTAAACACATGGAGGGATCAAACACATAGGGGGCGAGGTCTTGAAGATGACAAATGGAGCAGAAACCTTATAAATAGTGCACAATGCAGCACCGGATTCCATTCTTCACGTAGATCCGTTATCCACACACTATTTTTCAGGATTCAGATCGCCGGTTTGGGTATGCGCTGAATCCTTCCTACATTTGAGAAAAATCTATGAAATTTGCCGACCTCGGCCTTTCCCCCGCTATTCTTGATGCCGTTGCAGATCAGGGATACGACACACCGTCACCGATACAGGCTCAGGCAATACCTGCCGTGCTTGAAGGTCGGGATGTGATGGCCGCCGCGCAAACCGGCACCGGCAAAACCGCAGGTTTTACCCTCCCGCTGCTGGAGCGTTTATCCGGTGGCAAACGCGCAACGCCCAATCAGGCACGCGCACTGGTATTAACGCCCACCCGCGAACTTGCCGCACAGGTCAGTGACAGCGTTAAGACCTATAGCAAGCATCTGCCACTAAACTCCACCGTGGTGTACGGCGGCGTTAAGATCAACCCTCAAATGCAGGCCCTGCGCCGTGGCGCGGACGTACTGGTGGCGACACCGGGACGTTTACTGGATCTCTACAACCAGAAAGCGGTGAAGTTCAACCAACTGGAAGTCCTGATCCTCGATGAAGCCGACCGTATGCTCGATATGGGTTTCATCCACGACATCCGCAAAATTCTGGCCGTATTGCCGAAGAATCGTCAGAACCTGCTGTTCTCCGCGACCTTCTCTGATGAGATCCGCTCGCTGGCGAAAGGCTTAGTACAGGATCCGGTTGAGATCTCTGTCAGCCCACGCAACGCCACAGCTAACACCGTAAAACAGTGGATCAGTCCGGTTGATAAGAAAAAGAAATCAGCCCTGCTGACCCAGCTGATCAAACAGCACCAATGGCGTCAGGTTCTGGTGTTTACCCGCACCAAACAAGGCGCAAACCGCCTGAGCCGTCATCTGGAAGGGCAAGGCATCAGCTCATCCGCGATCCACGGTAACAAAAGCCAGGGCGCGCGTACCCGCGCATTGTCTGAGTTCAAAAACGGTAAGCTGCAGGTACTGGTTGCTACCGATATTGCAGCACGCGGACTGGATATCGATCAACTGCCACAAGTGGTGAACTTTGATCTGCCCAACGTACCCGCTGATTACGTACACCGTATCGGACGTACCGGCCGTGCTGGCGCAACAGGACAAGCGATCTCGCTGGTCAGCGCCGACGAAGAGAAACAGCTGAATGATATTGAAAAGCTGATCGGCCATGTGCTGACCCGCGAAATCATCCCCGGCTATGACCCGGTGCATGTACTGCCCGAGTCCCGTCTCAACTCACGTAAGAAAACACACCGTCCGAAGAAACCGCGCACGCCACGTGTAGAACACAGTGACGGACAACGCTCCGGTGAAGCCGCACGCGGCCATAAGCCTACAGGCAAGAACAAAAAACATGTGAAGAAACCGGCAACCTCCGGTGACGGCCAGAAGCCGAACAACCGTGGCGGACAGCAAGCGAAACCTGCTGGCAACGCAGACGCTCCTAAGCGTAGACCTCGCCGCCGTTCGACAGGTGCAAAACCTGCGAACAACAACGCACCACGTTAAGAACAGCGGAAAGCAACCGACGAAAATAGTCGGCGGATATGTGAAAGGCCCTGCGGTTAAAGCGGGGTCTTTATAAGCAGTTAAAAAATCACTGGTACCCTCACTCACTTTTCAGCACGTGCGCGTAATACCCGTAAACTAAGACATCGCCGTTAGAGAAAACCTGCCAGCCAGAGCTTAATACGCATCCCCCACTCGCTACTCAACCCTGAACTGACCAGTACGATCTCCCCTTTTGGATTGAGATAGAAAATACTCGGCGTAATCGCCACACCCCAGCGGCGGCTGATCTCACCAGAGGGATCGTTCAGTGTCGTGAAACCATAGTTATGTTTATCCAGATAGGCCTGCACATCTCGGTCATCCCCTGAAGACAGCGCTACCGTCAGTACACTGCTACCCGTCCCCGCGACAGATTCCGCAATATCGCTCACCGCTGGAGAGGTCAGGCTACAGATGCCACACCAACTGCCCCAGAAATAGACCAGCATTGGTCCCTGTTTATATTGTTCGGATAGATCATATCGCTCGCCAGACACGGTATAGGTAATCTGCTCAGGTGCAGAGCCCGAAACCATATTGCGCTGTTGATAGAGGCCAATAGCGGTGACCACTACAGTGATCAAGAGCAGCGCCTTAAGCTGGGAGAACCACCATTTGGGATTGGTGAAGCGTTTGGCAAGGAAGCCTTTCATAGTTGGACCTACAGCAGATATCAGCGGAAGCAATCGAATGTCTGTAGAAGGGACTTACAATAAACGACTTAGTTCAGTCGGGGATTAGGGATCAGACTCGTAAATAAAAGACAAAAGGGACTGACATATCTACAGGCTCGCAAATAAATCTGTCCCCTTTCATAAGCGTGATCAGGCTTTCTTTACAAACTTCGCCGTCACCATCATTTCGCCTGCGCCATCCACTCGGCAGTCAAGCTCGTGATCCTTTCCTTCCACGATGCGCCTTACCAGCGCTTTCGTACCGATCTTAAGCACCTGAGAACTGCCTTTGACTTTCAGGTCTTTGATCAACGTGACCTTATCGCCATCAGCCAACAGCGTTCCATTGGCATCTTTAGCTGTCACCGGTTGATCTTCTTCAGCAACTTCAGACGGGTTCCATTCGTGTGCACACTCAGGACAGATCAGCATCTCCTGATCTTGGTAAACGAACTCAGAATTGCATTTCGGGCAAGGAGGAAGGGACATACTGTATAACTTCTCTAAAGTGGTTTGGCGTGCATGGTAATGGGTCTGTTCTAGCTTGGCGAGTGCGCCTAT
>NZ_JBFGYC010000173.1:0-7047 GCF_041587635.1 Pontibacterium sp.
ATGCTGCTGGTGTTCAAGCGGCTACCGCAGCAAGCGTTCTGGCAATTGAAGACATTGAGCCAAAAGCGCTGACAGCGGATGTTGTGGAGATTCTATCTGGCGGGGGTATCAGCCAGCTTCAGTATGTTGGTGGAGATCTGGGTGACGACACGGTTCACGGCTTTGTTACTGCTACTGGTGACGCATGTACCGACACAAACTTGGGAGCTACCGTTGCTTCCCGTAGTAATGCAGTTGTAGCCGGCAACATTTTTATGACGCCAAAAGCAAATGGTTGTGGTTTCTCCCACACCTTGGCTGATACCGACCTAATTGCAGTATGGAAAGGCGGCTATGAGCGTGTAATGGGTCAGGCAGGTACAGGTTTTGATTCTGCTGCAGCCTTCGATTCAGAAGGAAACCCTGCACTGTTGGCTGTTGGCTTGGGTCCATCCTCCACTCTGTTTAATGCAAATCAGCTGGGTGGTATGACCACTGTACCTGTATACCGTCACGTCTCAGAGACTGAGTATAACCGCTTCGTAGCACTGTTTAACATTGGTACATACGGTGCCGCTGGTGTTCTTGTTGCGGGTGAACAGGCAACTCTGGCAGCAATCGTCGATGGCGCTGGCGACACCAAAGAAGAAGAACTGGGTGAATGGGATGGTACACGTAACACCATCTAATCGTACGACCGGTTAGCTGGAGTTCATATCTCCCGGGCCGGTCAGGGCAACCTGATCGGCCTTTTACGTTTCAAATTTCCCCCTTCTTCTTACCCGAGTCATCACTATGCAGTTGTTTAGTTTGGCATCTCTTTCTTTACGTCCGTCTATTATCCTTTCGCTGGTGTTATTGGCATTTAGCAGCCAAGCAAACGCGTCAAATAGTTCTGACACGGCGCCCGTCTCACCGCAATTCGAACCGGTTGTGCTGAACGAGTTCATTGATGCCAACCAACTTTCCGCGAAGATGATCGAAAAGCAGCAACGCCTGATGCTACCTCCTTCGACCATCCAGTTTGACGCTACGCTGATGGCTCCCCCAAAAGCCGGTCACTTTTCACTGGTTTACGATGCGTTAAACCTCTGGGGTGACGGGGATATGCCCGAAATCAGTCACAGTGCATTTGTGGGCGCGCAAGACGGACGTGTTATTGCCGTCTATGTCAGTCGATCGGCTGCCCAGCAATTGAAGTCAATGCCCCAAGACCAACTCACTCATTTTTATGCCGTTCATATCTACAACTACGCCAAAGGCCCGCGTTTAGTTGTGATCGGTGCGGAGATGATTCGCTAAGCAGAATCATTAATCGTGAATGATTCTGCAAAACAACATACGGACACCCAACGGCCGCCCTCGAAGAGGGCAGCTACAGCACACAACCGGAAGCACCCGTTTTGAAAAACCTGTTTAATAAACTGCTGCGCCGTAAAACTGAAACAGTGATTGACGATCATGTCACAGAGATCGCTCAAGATCCTGATGCGGTCAGTATCAATCCGTTTACCGGACAGCCGGTGGATCAACAGGACGATCAACTCCATCAGGATGTGGACCTCTCAGATACGATGGCTGAGGTGCCAAATAGCGCACCCGCACAACGTTTCAAACGACCGGATTTCAGTGCGTTGGTCGGATATTTTTCAGTTGGCCCAAGCTTTGCCATGATCGCGTTTCAAGCCGGCAGCTTTGGCTTGCGCGGTGCCTTGATCCGCAACTCCCGCCACTACGCCGTACCGGCTGTCGTGGCTGAATCCCGCAACGTAGACTTCACCCGAGCCATCGCCGAAGTGATGGAACAGCTGAAGCAGCATCAGCGTCGCCTGCCCAAACGCGCGATTCTGATCACCCCCAGCGTAGTTTCATCCTTAGTTGATCTACCGGTCAGCCCATTGCGTCCGCGTTCCGATGAACAGTTGCAGGAGCTGATCCGCTGGGAACTGGAAGGGGCGGTTACCCAGCAAAATAAACAGTGGTTAATCGGCTCCATGCTGGTCGAGCGCGGATACCTCAGTCCGCAGCAGCGTGATGAACTGGTCACAGAACTGCAGCTACGCCAGAGTCAGGGCGGTGAAAGCGCCATGATCCGTTTTGGAGATCTGGCCGTGCAGATGAAATACATCAGCTATGCACAGCTGGAGGAGTGCTTTTCCCTGCAGGGCAAATTGGTCGCACTGGATGATGATCTGGTGTACGGCTGGCAGGCCGAAGAGAACCTGTCAGACCAGACACTCAGTGACGAAGTGTTGCTCAGTGCCGAAGAGGACAATAACAG
Source organism: Pontibacterium sp. (assembly GCF_041587635.1). Lineage (NCBI taxonomy): Bacteria > Pseudomonadati > Pseudomonadota > Gammaproteobacteria > Oceanospirillales > Oceanospirillaceae > Pontibacterium > Pontibacterium sp. Next base: position 2,261 of record NZ_JBFGYC010000173.1, read on the forward strand.
CGCCCACAAATGGCTGGTCAGCGGCATGAGCAAAGAAGTTCGCCGCCGCTGGGTGGGGGCATTTAACCTCAACGGTCTGAAAATTGAAGCCTTTTATCCCTCCGTGGGCGCTAGCTTCGCCAGTTTGTCCCACCGCTGTACCGATCAGGAACAATGGCTGATTGAGCTGCATCTGGAACAACTGGCCTGCATCAGCGGGCATGCCGGGGGCGTGACCGAAATACAGGTCGCCGAACGTTTACCCGGTGCGGTTGATGCCCACCAGATCAACACCCTGACCGGCGTGTTGCCGTCCGATCTGAAAAACCTCTATATCAACCATCAGGAGCAGCTGGATGATCAGCAGTTACGCCAACTCAGCCAGGAGTTGGGCGTCAACCTACACAGCCTGACCCTGGATGTTCCGGATTTGGTCACACCTGATGGACTCAGTGACGATGCATTGCTCAGTCTCTCTGGCGCTGCTGATCACTTCCTGCATCATGTTTCCCGCGCGCGTCTGAGCTGGATCGCAGCGCGTGATATCGAACCGCCTATCTGGCAGAAACTGTTGCAACCCAAAACACTGAAGCTGTCCGCGGCCATAGTGGTGATATCTGCGTTATCCGGTTTTATGCTCTGGATGCACGCCAACATGTGGCAACAAGAGCAGCGCCTTTCAGAACTGAACGAAAAATTCGAGAAAGAATCAGCACTGCAAAAGCAATTTGGCACCATCATCAGTCAACAATCAGGGCTGAAAGGGCAGATCGCAGATGCACAACTGGAAGTAGAGAAAAATACCGCATTGTTGTCTCAACTCAGTCGAGAGCTGTCACAACAACAGCTGACGGTTCCCGTCCTGTTAAAAGCGATCAGCATCAGCATACCCGCAAGTGTAAAGCTGGTATCCGTGCAGCGCAGCGCGGAACACGTGCAGATCAGTGCCGAAGCGGGCGGTGATTCTCAGGGACAGGAATTTACCCATAACCTGAACCAACTGCTGAAACCGATGAATCTTCAGGTCCGTTCATCTGACGTCATTCATGACCCGGAGAACAGGACTCCGCTGCCTTACGCCATCGATATTGTGCTGCAAACCGCCGCCTCACCTCTCCAGCCCTCAACATTCACAACCCCGTCAGGAACACGCCCATGAGCTGGATCAGTGACAAATATCAGGCCCTGCCCGAACGTGATCGTAAGATGCTATGGATCTTCATCAGTTGTTCATTGGTGGCGGGCTATCTGTTCTGGGCCGCCGCTACTTGGGCACAGATGTTTGAGACACAAAAGATGGCTAACCGCAAAGCGGACCGAATCGAAAAGCGCTTAGGAAACGTCGATATTCCCAAACTGGAAGAGGGCATTTCCGAAGCGCATCTGGCGACCCTGAAAACCACTCTGGATAGCCAGACCCGCGAGCTGCGCAATCTGGCGAGCACACTGTTGCCGTTGAACGATGCCGGCGCCCGCGAAGCACTGAAGCTGGAACTCACTCAACTGGCCCAAAGCAGCATGTTACGGGTGAGCCGCCTGACTACCAGCAAAAACACGCTGCGCTCTAACCATCAGCATCTCGACGGACAGGCACTGCGCGAGCATTTTTCCAACCGGCCGCACTTTCTATTCTCGCTGGGTGGGCACTATCTCAACTTGATCACCTTTCTCGATGCGTTGCCCGAGCTGAGTTACCACATCTATGTCACCGACATTGCACTGGAAAGCGTACCCGACAGCGAAGGTTATCTGAAAATTCATCTCAGCCTACAGATGTAAGGTCCTGATTCAGGGCGGTATTTAAGGACTTAAACGTATTATGACCCAGACTGTTGAGAACCCACTAAATCACATCCAGCAGGCGCAACAGATCCGTGAATTGATGGACGCCTGCGCCACACTGGGCGCATCGGACCTTCACCTGTCCCATGGGCTACCCGCAACCTACCGTATCCGGGGGCAGATCCGTTCGTCCGGAGAGCACCAATACAATGGCGCCGAAGTCGATGCGATGGCCCGTGCATTAATGTCCAAACTGCAACAAGGTCAATTCCGGCAGGATATGACGCTGGATATGGGATTTAGCACCCAGCTGGGAAACCGTTTCAGGGTCAATGTATACCGCGAGCAGGGCAATACCGCGCTTGCGATCCGTTATCTGGACGGCAGTCTGAAAAGTACCTCAGAACTGGGCCTGCCTCCTCAGATGGAATACCTGGCACAGTTAAAAAGTGGGTTGGTATTGGTCTGCGGTGCCACAGGTTCCGGTAAAAGTACCACCCTGACCGCCATCCTGAACGATATCAACGAACATCAGGCCAAACACATCCTGACTGTGGAAGACCCGGTGGAATTTGTTCATCAGAACAAACAATCGATCGTCCACCAGCGCGAGCTGTACACCGATGTGCCTAACTTCGCCAGCGCAGTAAAAGCCGCCCTGCGTGAAGACCCGGATGTCATCATGGTCGGAGAGATGCGCGATCTGGAAACCATGCGCACCGCACTGACCGCCGCCGAAACCGGCCATCTGGTCTTTTCCACGCTGCACACCAATGATGCGGTCGGCGTAATCGAGCGACTGATTGGCAGTTTCCCCGGTAACGAACAAACCGTGGCCCGCCAACGTATCGCCCACGCCCTAAAAGCCGTCGTCGCACAAAACCTTGTACCTACAATGGACGGTAAAAGTCGCGCCGTGGTGGCAGAAATCCTAATGGTGAACACAGCAGTCGCCAACCTGATCGAATCATCCAAAAGTAAGCAGATCTACTCCGTGATGGAAAGTAGCACCCGTGAAGGGATGCAAACGCTAGATCAGGCATTGGCTCGCGTAGTTCGCTCAAAACAGATCACGGCTGACGCTGGCAGGATGTTATGCCGCGACCTGCAAACTTTTGAGCGTTTACTCAGCGCCAAAGGCGGGGCACGCTGATGGCGTTGCAGGAAAACACCCTGATTCAGGCGGGGGTCACGGCCGGACTGATCGATCCTCTGCAGTTACCCGAACTCAAAACACAAGCACGTCGGGCCGGAATCAATCTACCGGAACTGCTCTGCCGACACGGCCGCTACCCTCTCACCGCGTTATACCGAGCCTTGGCCGAAAGCCGCCAACTGCCGTTCTATGAACGGGGCGATATTCAGATTAAATCCGAGCTGCTGACACCTTTTAACGGTGATATTTTGCTGCGTCGTCTGTTCCTGCCGGTAGAACGGAACAACGAGTTAGTTGTGCTGCTGACCGACCCCGATGACCGTATGCCGGTGGATGCTGTCATGCGTTCATTGGGCCAACGTCCCCATATGGCGATGGCCGATCCACTGCTGATCGAAACCTGCCTGCGCCAGCATTTTAAGCTCTACGAAAACAATCAGGACGCGGTCTCGATCTTCGAAGCGATCATGAAAGAGGCCTATGTCTGCAAATCCACGGATCTGCACTTCGAACCGCTGGAAGAGGGCATGCAACTGCGTATGCGTCGGGACGGCAAGATGCATAACTACGAGCGCCCGATCGATCAGACGCTGGCCGAAGCGCTGATCAGCCGTATTAAGGTTCTCTCCGGGCTGGATATTGCCGAACAGAATATGGCGCAGGATGGCGGCTTTGCCTATCGCATCAGCGACTGGCCTGAAGCGGATGAGGTGGAGATGCGTGTTGCCACCATCCCGACCCGCTGGGGAGAACGGGCCACCCTGCGTATTTTAGGTCAGGACACCAGTAATCTGACCCTGTCCCAGCTGGGGATGCCGGACCCTGTATTGCAGCCAATGCGTGATGCCGTACGTAAACCCCATGGCATCGTATTGGTGACGGGACCTACGGGTAGCGGCAAAAGTACAACGCTATACGCAGCGCTGCGGGAACTGGATGCCAGCGAACTCAATATCCTGACCGTTGAAGACCCGATCGAGCAGGTGGTGGAAGGTACCGGACAGGTACAGGTTTCAGAGAAAGTCAGTTTCGCCAAAGCCCTGCGCTCATTTCTGCGTCATGATCCTGATGTGATGCTGGTGGGTGAGATCCGTGATAAAGAAACCGCCGAAACCGCCGTGCGTGCCGCCATGACCGGTCATATGGTGTTATCCACACTGCACACCAACAGCGCCGTTGCCTCCATCAACCGCCTTGTGGATATTGGCTGTCCGCGTTATCTCATCGCTTCCACACTCGTAGGTATTTTGGCCCAGAGACTGATTCGAAAGTTATGCACAGCCTGTCGAAAACCGCGTCCATCCACCGCCTCCGAACAGCGTCATCTTCAGGTGGATAAAACCGTCACACTCTACGAACCCTGCGGCTGTGCACAATGTCTTGGCAGCGGCTTCCGGGGGCGTATCGGCATCTACGAAACCCTGTGGATAGATTCAAAAATGGAAGTGCTGATTCATGAAGGCGCCGACGATGAAGCGCTGAAAAAATACGCCAACCAACAGCAGCTGTTGAGCACTTTATGGCAGGACGCTCGCCACAAAGTACTGGATGGCACCACCAGCCTGCATGAAGCCATGCATCTACATCAGGAATAGCAGGAGATATCTCATGGCAAAGTACAGATATAAGGCGCTCGATGCCCGCGGGCAGGAGAAAAAAGGGAATGTTGAAGCCGCCAGCCCGGCAGAAGCTACGGCACTGTTACGTTCTCGCTCCCTCCATGTATTGAAAGTCGAACTCGCTTCCAGCTTCAACCCGCTGCGCCTGCTCGCGATGTTGCGCCGTTCGCTATCACCCAAACGGTATGCCGGTATCAGCAGCGGTGATCTGGTGATGACCTTTCGTCAGCTTGCATTGATGCTCCGGGCGG
>NZ_JBFGYC010000174.1:0-7045 GCF_041587635.1 Pontibacterium sp.
AATCTGCGATGATCATCTGGTTGAATAAACTAACAACCTGCTCTTCTGTATAAGTCATTCCGACATACCAGCTTGGTTAAAAAGGACTTTTTCAACATGACCTTTACCTTCGCAATGGCTGCACAACTCCATGCAATTATTAGAGGGGGGATCAATTGTGCGGCATCCTGTAAGGCCATAACCTAGACAGTCAGGACACTCTAAAAGCTCAGAAATAGCTTCTGAATCCAGTGTCATCTGTTCTCCTAACCTTCCATATGTAAGCTCTATCATGTGTATCTCCAAAATTAAGTACTTATGGGCGTTTTAACGTACCCCCGCCGGTAACGACCCGGCCGGTTCAAACCTGATTCCCGACCCCTATCCGAGGCGGTTCGAAGCTAAAGCCGGGACTACTAACGCATACCAGTGGGAGGCATCCCACGCCCACACCGCGCCCCGCCCCCGATGCCGTGGGGCTGGTATTTATAGCCGCTGACAAATCAGCAGGACTTTGCTTACTCAATGGGGCGTTGCCCCAGCCGTGCGGCTCCCCCACAAGGGGCAAAGTTGCCCCTTGACCCCCTAATATGTTGGCTGGGCAGTGATCCTGAACCCCGTAGCGCGTAACCCGCGTATCGAGAAAGTAAACGCCAAGCGCTTCGCGTTGTTCGGACCGCTTAACCATTGCGGCAACTGGAGAGATCAACGGGCTAGATAGTCGGAGACAACGCGGGCGGTCCGTCCAAGCATTGACTGTCTCGAAACGCTCAGTTCTGTGATGTTCATCAGCAATGGCCGCCCATGCTCGCAAGCGAGCGCGACCATCACTGATAAACCAGCGCGGAGAGGAACACGACATGGAAAAGGGAATCTGGGTACAGCTACTGCTACCGATGGCGCTACCCGAAATGCCAAAACGGAAGAAGCCCGCACGCACACGCAAAGCGCAGGTTCTGCCGGTTTCGGTACAGCTGAACCTGCGCTTTGATCTGGCCGCGCTGATCAGCTTTAAACCGCGTAAACCGTCCTTGTTCAAACGTGCCATTGTCTGGGTCTCTAATAGATTAAATAAACTGTTCCGCTCACATGTGGGACGCTGAGAGCTTCGTTGCAACTGTTGGCATGGGTGCGCGAACGTCTACGGGTTCAACTGGGGATAACCTGCGAGCAATGAACGGACGTACCAAATACACGACATCATTACGCTGAAGGCGTAACCCTGCGGACCCATAGTGCTCCTGGTACCCATACGCTTGAATTTCGTCCTGTGTGAATTCATCTACCCGAGTTCCGTTCTCGTAGACGGTTACACGGTAATAGAGCTTTTCACGCCCCGGCACATAGAGCACCGCAGCCAACCGAACATCGTATTGAGGGGAGAAATACTCGGCGAGCGGATCGGTAGCGACAGAAGCGACTTTTTGTAGTTGCGTTGAATGTGACGCCGACCCAGAAGAAGGAGCGGCAGGAGATGCTAGACGGTCAAACTGACCCGCAATATCAGTCTGAGTAACATCGCTACGATCATCATGCCTGCGACTGCCAGCACCAGCTTCAGAACGCCCTTTAACAGACGCTTTATCACCTGTCGGAGGAGGCCCATTGAGAAGCGGACTGGTGTCGAGGAAATCAACGAAGAGATAGCCGAACCAGAAGAGAATGAGGAAAATCGCCCCGAAAACCATCTGTAGCTTAGGGTCTCGATATAGAGGACGAGCTTCTGATGTACCTTTGGCTTTTCCTGTTTTAGTGCTTTGATAACAGGCGAAGACTCTTTGGTCTGCCTTATAGGTTTTTGGCGAACCCATGTAATGACTGAGTTGCTTGCCGCTGGTTTCTGCGTCATGGGTGAACTCCTTCCATTTGTTCTTCCACCACGGCAGGATCGCGCCCATGCCACGGTGACGATAAGCCACTTCGACTACAGTCCGAACTTCATCATGCACTTTAGCGATGTTGGGCGTGGTCAGGTAAATATCCCAGTTGTAGTGACGATGCTGATCGAAAGCATTTTCGACGGTCTCGGGGCGGTCGTAGTCACCATCCCAGAGCGGACAGTCCCTCTTGATCGACTCTTCTGAACGAAGCTCACCGTCTGCATCTGTCAGTACTAGGTCAAACTTCTTTAGGTCACGGTTACGTTTCTTCGACCAGACACGTTGGGTTTCATCTATGGCGATCAACGCGCCTTTAGGCACCCAGTGAAAGAACCGAGCCATTGCATCAAAGCCTTTGGCGCTGTCGGCTTCCACAAAGATGATTTCAGCACTGGCGGGTAGCTTGCAGCCCATCGCTTCTTCGATCCGTTCCAGAGACTCAAAGCCGCGAATATTCGTGACTACGGTCCGCCCTTTTTCTAGCGCGGGAATCATGGCGCGTTGAACCGTACCGAAGGATTTAAAAGAACCAGGGGGACCATGATGGACAACGGCGGTCATGACATCATCCTCCACAGCCAGACAGTGATATGGGAGTTCAGCACCAGATTGGCGGCTTCGGGAATACGGTAGCGAGTCAGAAAGGCCATCAAGTTACTGTCGATGTTGCCCCAGTAGGTTTGGATCAAGCCGGACAGGTTCAGCTGGTCCAGCATCGCTTCACCGACGAACCAGAGCTGCTGCATCACAACCGCTTTTAACTTGAAGTACCAAACGATGATAAACATGGTGACTTGAGCAAAGATTTCATGGATGAAGTTGTAAGAATCAACCACCATGAAGTCATACATGCCCTGTATGGCTTCTAATATCTCATTCATGACTTACCCCCTAAACATGACCACAGCGGCATAGAGTGCAGCACCGGCCATGACCAATGCGGCTAAACCAAATTCATCGAAGTACGGCACCCAGCGGGTAATGCCTATATCCCCCTCGATACCCCGCACAGTCACAATGCTTTGCTGTAAGGCACCGCCACCACCACTCAGACTAAAACCGAGCCGATCCGATGCTTCCGATTTAATTCGATTCCACTCGTCCTGAAACTCTGTCTTGGCAGTGCTTATCTTTGTGGATATATCGCCAAACTGACCTTTTGCGGTATTGGTGAAGTCGTTAATGCACTTATCCATAAGCGGATTGGTATCACAGGTCTGTCGTTCCTCACCCTCTGCGGCATCATCATCGCCTTGTACCGGTCCGGTGCTTTCTTCCCTGTCTGTTAAGTTACCGTTAGCGTCATAGGTTTCTGTTGTCGTTGAGGTCTGGGAAGCCGAACCGCCCGGCGTCTGGGATACCGTGATCTGGTTGTTCGAGTTGTCGATGTTGTAGATCGTCTGGGGATGCTGCGTATAGGAAATGTTGTTCGTTGTCTCGATGGTTTGAGAACCGTCAGGAGCTGTTGTGGTGGTTGTAGTTTGGGTGTCTGTTCTCGTTATGCCATCACTCTCTGTGATGATGGTCACGTCATCACGTGTCTCAACAACCGAGCCATCACCACGGTTCTCTGTGGTAATGTCAGTTTTCGTTGTAACCGTTTGGTCGCCGACCATTTCGGTGACAGGGGTAGTCGATGTTGTGGTGGTGTTGGATTGACGGGTATCGGTCACACCCTCGGATTCATTCGGTGCACCGTCTTCAGAACCATCTGAATAGGTAATGCCACTATCTGGCGGTGATGCAGCAGGTTCGCCAGTGGCTACGTATTCGGCGTAGCAGTTCCAGCGCTGATTACCTTGCTGATCGTAGGCGAAGAGTTTGCAATCAGGCTTAGAGGATTCAACTCGGTTATATCCACAGCCATTGCTTTCAATTGAGGCACCGACGCTGGAGCTGTTACTGATGTTGATCGTAAAGCCGTTACCCTCACCGCCATTCATGTTGCTGGGTATTTCGGTTTTGGTGTAGCCGAGGCGCTTGGTTTCTCCAGCTGAAGGACAATCTACAGGCGGCGGCTGACATAGCGCCGATGTATCAGTGTTAGCGCAGTAGTACCGCTGAACAAAACCAGAAAACTGATGATTACTATCTTTATGACTCTGTGACGGATAAAACTTACCCTGGAAATAATCAGGACCGAACAAAACCGGAGGCGATATAGACGAAGACCCCGGATAATTAGACAACATCGCTTCCCATGCCTCGGATAGCGTATGCCCCGACCCATAACTTCCCGATGTTTGCTCTACGTAATAAACGCCCGCCTGATATTCCCCTTCTGAATGAGCCAACTTGGCCCCCAGAAACGACAATAAGAACACCAGCGAAACAGCAACTTGATTCCCCCAATACCGCCAATTAAAAGACGGTATGAACCAGCTTTTTATCTTCCCTCTCATAAACGAAAGTCCTCAGAAAAGAAAAAGGAGGCCGAAGCCCCCTTATGCGATGCGGCCGGTGTACCAGCCGTACTTAAACGAGGACCACCACGCCACGGCCAGTAACAACGACAGAATCATGCTGTTACTTACGCAACAGGCCGTAGATGATCGCAAAGCCGGTGATCAGCAGCGCCACACCGATCAGGCCCGCAATAACCAGATTTACAGAGGTGCCGGTTGCATCATATGCCGCAGTGATCGCGGTGTTCTGTTCACCGGTCAGGGCCATTGCATTGGAGGCAACAAACGCACCACCCACCGCAACCGCTGTGCCGACTGATTTAGCCATGCCAACACCCTTAGAACGCAGTGTGCCGAAGGCTTGAGAAGCGCGTTCAGAGCGCGAAGTTAAGAACTTAGACATAGGAGTTTTCCCCTTACTTTTTACCTAATAACCGGGCTACGACACCTGCACCCCAACCCTTAGCGAACAGGATGATGCACCCGAACAAAACCGTGCTGAAAAGCACCGGATCAAATGTGAACAGATCAACCATGACTTGATTGAACTGTTCGATTGCTGCTGCCAACCGTTCTACACTCTCTGAGCTGAGTTCAGTTGACGATTGTGTCTGTTGGGCGATGAACTCAAATTCAGCTTGTGAAAGCTCGTCAAAGCCCGTGGAGCAGTGCCACCAGTTGCCGGATGAATCCGTTCGAATATCACCTTCGCAACTGGTGTAAGTCATTACTTAGCCGCTGCCGGTTGTGCAGCCTGACGAGCGATTGGAGAAGCACCAACAACGTACTGTTCCAGCTTGTCTTTAGCGCCCTGGCGAAACTCAACAACCAGCTCCATATCGCCCGGAATGTTTCCGCGCAGGCTATCCAGCACATCGAACTCACCGGACAGTTTCATCGGTGGCTGACCGATCTTGTCTTGCTCATCAATCTTGTCGCCCAACACATACAGCTGAGCGGCTTCATATCCATCCAGCTTGAAACGCTTAGCTGCCAATACCTTCACTTTCAGAGTTGCTTTCATACCGTTCATAAGATTCACCTATCAGTCATGTCTTTAACGTGCTTCCCGCGATTGACTGCCACAGCGCGGACACGTGATTAATTTCGAGTTGTACTCCCGTATCTGGAACGGGAAAAAACAGTTACGTGGGGGCCGGTCGTACTGGCCGCCAGGGGAGATCAACAGCACTGCCGGAACGTCCTTTCCGCGAACCAGTGCGTTGACCCCACCCATCGGAGTTGTGGACTCCCGAATATCAAAGGCGAGGCACGTTCTAAGTGCATTTGCCTCTTCATGCGTTAACAGGGCTGAAGCGCCACCGGATAACGCACGACAAATTTTGTCCAAGGCGCACAGGGCCAGCTTTTCTTGCTTGTTCAGTCTCATGCTCGGGCCCTTGTTAGCGATGGTTTACGTAATGCACGGCGTGGTAACTCAGTTATCACCGGCTCATCTGTTGGTGCTGGCTGAAGCGGTACGCGGATGTCATAACCACATGCACAGATCACTGAATCTTCAGACGCTGGCGCACCAACTAAGCCTCTACACCGAAAACAGCGGTACCACTTGCTGTCCTGACCTTCCTTTCGATGATCGGTGAAAGGCCGTTTTGCGATTGCCGCTTTAACTGGAGCCGTACATGTACAGACGCCGTTCACGCCACCACACACGAGACAATGACCGCGCTGTTCAGCGGTTAGGTGGTTAGCGCGAAGTTGTCTATTCATGAGGGGCTGCACCCACGGCCAACGGCATGTAAAACCGTGGGTGCGTCAGCCAACAGGGTTATCCCCGTCAGCAGACCTAAACGTGGGGTAGGGTGAGCTACCCCACGCCCCAAGCCGTGTTTGTGCATTGGTACGGCTTTTGGGGAACCTTTACTCATCGTCTGTTTCCTCCTGGGAGCAGTACGCAACCGGATTAATCGTGAAATCGATGATCACAAACCCGATAAACAGAGCGATGGCGTTTAGTAAGTAAAAAGTCGATTCAATATCGAAATCGAAAACGAAGCCCGATCCGACGAATGCAACGAGTGCGATGATCAGAATGCGGTTGATCATCGTGACACCCCTTCTAACTGCTGATGTACCCATTCCTGACCCTTTTCAGAGAGCCACTGTTGGAGGGATATGCAGTTGATAAAGGTGCGTTTAGACGCGGTAGAACCGTTGGAGAGCTTCACCGTTGGGAGGTAGCCCTCTTTGACGTAATGCCTGACTTGATCAGTTGATACGCCCACACGGTCAGCAAATTCCTTCTGATCCATGAAAGGCGGGAGGTTTGAGAGGTTGCCGTTTAATTCCATGCCGTTTTACCTTTGGGATATACTGATTCGTTGACGACTAAATCAACATTAAGTGTCACTAGTGACCCTTTGAAAGACACGATAGTGTCAGAGGTGACCCTTGTCAACAATATTTGGCGAGAAAGTTAGGTGTATCCGAATTCGAGAAGGGCTGACTCAGCCTGAATTCTCAGAGCTGACTGGGATTTCTCTCAATACAATCAAGAACTTCGAAGTGAAGGGGCGTGAAATAACGAGTCAGAATTTGCATCTGATAACCAATCACTCTAGGTTGCAGAAGTACGCTCTCTGGCTAATGACGGGACAGGTTGCGCCAAGCGCAGGACAAGTTAGTCCAGCGGATACGGAGAATACAACGAGCTTACGAAATACCATTGTTGGTATTCTAGAATCAGTGGAGACAACTGGAGCTCTACTGACACCAGAACAAACAGCAGATTTGATTCTGGAACAGTTAAGTACTAGAAAG
>NZ_JBFGYC010000175.1:0-7020 GCF_041587635.1 Pontibacterium sp.
CAACATTACGCGGAAACGACTCCATAGTAGGAGGGGCGACCGAAACCCCATTCGGGTTTTCCACCAAAGGACGCTGTGCGACAGGCCCCAGTATCTGCGATTGCGGCACAGCATCAGGGATAGCATCAGGCAAAACCCTGAAGCTGGAGGACTGAGATTCAATTTCGGTATTTTGCGTATCAAGCGTCGTGTCAAACAGCGCAGAGGCTGGCAACACCGACTGATCAATCCGATCTGCGCCCTCATGATCCAAAGGCTGATCCATGCGTCTATCAACCCCTTTAGGCCCCTGCATATTCCCAGACAAGGTAGCGGCCAACTCAGATCCGGGAAAAAATGCGGTATTAACATTAGCAGCGTCATCATTGGCAACGGCTTCCGTATCAATATAAGCCGCCATATTTTGCGTAGACACCTCAAGAGGCTCGATGCCGACATCTACGGAAGCATTTCCTGCATCACCGTCACTAGAGTCTCCAGATCTAACCTGAACAACGTCCGGCCTAACCTGAACAACGTCCGACCTAACCTGAAAAGCGTCCGACCTAACCTGAAAAGCGTCCGGCCTAACCTGAAAAGCGTCCGGCCTAACCTGATCAACGTCCGACCTAACCTGAAAAGCGTCCGGGCTCATCTGAAAAGCGTCCGGCCTAACCTGAACAACGTCCGGGCTCATCTGAGCAGACTGCTCAGCCATAATGTCCTGCATAAGCGCCACAACTTCAGGCGCCTCTACATTAAATTCACTATTTTGTGGAGTAAGCCCCAACCACTGATCTTTAACGACCACACCTTCATGCAAGCTTTCGGCATCACCAAGCACCGGCCCCAACACATCAATCAAAGGCGATTCACTTGTCAGCTCTGAAAGCTCCGGCGCACGACCTTCCGCCGCCAGGCGCGCCTGCATCTGCTCCAGCATTTCACCAGATGGTGGCAATCCGTCACCTTCCAACGGCAATAGCTGGCCGTCTGCATCCACCTGCGAGGGATAAACCCCCGCAGTCTGCGCTTGCATAACCGAACCAAACGGAAGCGTTGATCCGCTAGCAGCTGCGACAGGCTGGCCCGGTGTAGCTGGCGCGACATTCAACATTCCAAGCAGACCGGAAGCGCCTGCATTAGACAGCTGGTTACTCATTTTTTACTCCTGAAACGAAGAACATTGAGTATTACTCAACAAAGAACCAGCAAAAAAGAGGCCAATTTAGATAAAGTTTGATTTAATCATTTGTGCACGCTCATCAAGCTGCTGCTGCAACTTCTTATCTTCGAGCTTCCGCTCCTGATCCTGCGCCTTATCTACCAGCTTATCCATCGCAACAACCTGACCGTAACATTGAGTCCAGTGACGCTCGACAGCAGACAATTCGTTTTCGTTCATGCGCAGTGCATTCTGCTGCTGCGCCAGTGCTGTAGCGATCTTCCGAATAAAAGACTGATACACCTCAAGCTTTGCGATACCGAACCCCTGACGCCCGGCTTCTTCGTACTGACGCTGGTAATCCGCGAGAAACGCTTCCAACTGCGCAATTTGCTGCTTATCTTTTTCCACTCGTGCCCGACTGGCTGCCAGCAACTGATCCGCCTGTTTCTTCTTACGCTCTGCCAGATCAAGCACGACCTTCAGGCGCTGCGATCGCTTTGCCATTTACTGCACCACGGCTGACGTTGGGTTTGCATTGGTGTTTGGCATCGGCGTTAGCACCATAGAAAGTTGCTGGATACAGGGCTGAAGCGGCATCGGATCAGACATCGACTGACGCAACATCTCGTTCATAACCGGCATTCGCTCCATCGCAAAATCCGTATCAGGGTCACTGCCCCGTACATAAGCACCGACAGAGATCAGATCTTCGTTCTGCCGATACTTTGAATATAGCTGTTTAAAGCGCAGTGCAGTCTTTAGATGATCAGGATGGATAATCTGCGGCATCGCTCGACTGATCGACGCTTCAATATCAATAGCCGGATAATGCCCCCGCTCAGCGAGATGCCTGGAAAGCACGACGTGCCCATCAAGAATCGCACGCGCAGAATCGGCAACCGGGTCCTGCTGGTCATCCCCCTCGGTCAGGACCGTATAAAACGCGGTAATCGACCCTTCCCCCGGCAGACCATTTCCTGCCCGCTCGACCAACTTAGGGATTTTGGCAAAGACCGACGGTGGATACCCCTTAGTCGCTGGCGGCTCACCAACGGCCAACGCAATCTCTCGCTGAGCCTGTGCATAACGGGTGAGCGAATCCATCAGCAACAAAACGTTTTTGCCCTGATCACGAAAATACTCGGCAATACGCGTTGTCAGCTGGGCCGCACGCAAACGCATCAAAGGGGAATCATCCGCGGGCGACGCGACAACCACCGAACGCTTCAACCCTTCTGGCCCCAAGCTGTGCTCGATAAACTCTTTCACTTCTCGGCCACGCTCACCGATCAACCCGACAACAACTATTTCAGCTTCGGTAAAACGCGTCATCATTCCAAGTAAAACTGACTTACCCACACCACTGCCGGCAAACAGACCCAGACGCTGACCACGCCCGACAGTCAGCAGGGAGTTGATGGCCCGAATACCCACATCCAGCGTATCTTTGATCGGATCACGCGATAGGGGATTGATAATATCCCCCGCCAGCGAGACCTCGTCTACGCCCTCAAGGTCACCGAGGGAATCAATAGGATTACCAATACCATTGATCACACGCCCCAGCAGCGCATCCCCAACAGGTACCTGACCGGAATCGGCCAGTGGATAAACTTTAGCGCCTTGCTTTAAACCTTCAATGGGATAAAGCGGCATCAGATACAAACGATCCCCGGAAAAACCGACCACCTCTGCTTCAACCGCACTCTGCTCGTTGAGCACAATACGGCAACAGTCACCCACAGCCGCCTGAATACCAACAGCCTCCAACGTCAGGCCGATCATTCGGGTGATTCGCCCTTCAATAATGGGGGATTGTCGCTTGAGCGTCACATCCGCACAGCGAGAAAAGCGGGACAGAAGGTCAGCCATCAGGCCTCCGGATTCTGTTGAGTCAACGATGCAAAGAGTTGCTCCGACAGCATCTGAAACTGCTGTTGAATATCAGATTCAATCAGGCTATCGCTGGTATGCAGACGAAAGCTACCCGGCGAAATAGAGCCATCCGCGGCAACGGATACGGGAAAAGACAAACGCCCGGCGATAGGCTCCACATGCGGCAAGTCAGCCGGCGAAACCTCAATCGTCAATGCGCCACCGCCCTGTGGAAGCTGTTGCAGAGCATCGCGAATCGCATTCTGAATAATCTCAGGACGCGTATTTAGCTCAACATCGATCACAGCACGGGATAGTTTGACCACCAAACCTGCGACCAAGGACTCCAGCGTCTGCTCTTGTTGAGCCAGCGGCTGGTGCAACGCTTGCAGCATGTCAGCCAGATTCGCGACAGCCTGATCAATCTCGGCCTGCCCCTGAGTCAGAGCATCCTGGTAACCTCGCTCTTTCCCCTCAGTCAGACCTTTTTCCAAACCTTCGGGGTATCCCTGCTCCCGCCCCTCAACCAATCCCTGTAACAGACCTTCTTGATGAGCCGCTTCACGAATGGACTCTGCCTCAGAAACCGTAACAATATCTTTAGGTGGCTTTTGCCGCTGCAATACCAAGCCGACATCACGCAGGTCCGCTTCAGGTAAAGCAGTTTTTTTCTTAGGCTGGCTTTTAGTTTCAAGTGCCACAAGATGGTCACCGGACACTTCTGGCAGCGTCCAGGGCGTTAACGCCACCGCATCGGTTGAGCGGATTCGAACATCACCATCAGGGGCATTTTTATCGATCATCAGATCATCTCATCCCCGCCGCCGCCCAGAAGGATCTCGCCCTCATCGGCCAGGCGGCGAGCGGTGGACAATACGTCCCGCTGCGCTTCTTCGACTTCGCTAACACGCACCGGCCCTTTAGCTTCCAGATCATCGCGCAGCAGCTCAGCTGCTCGCTTAGACATATTGCGGAATATTTTTTCCTGAAGCGCCGTATCAGCACCTTTTAGCGCCAGCACCAATACGTCAGTGGAGACTTCACGCAATATTGCCTGAATACCCCGATCTTCCACGTCGATAAGATTCTCGAAGACGAACATCATGTCTGCAATCTTATTCGCCATAATCTCGTCAGCTTCCTTAATACCATCCATAACTTCAGCTTCAATATTGCTATCGATGAAGTTCATGATACTAGCAGCCGATTCCACGCCACCCAGGTTAGAAACCGTATTCGTTCCTCCGCCCCCGGTAAGCTGACGTTCAAGGATATCGTTAAGCTCTTGCAGTGCAACGGGTTGAATACTATCCAATGAAGCGACACGCATGACGATATCGAGGCGTACTTTTTCGTCGAAAAATGAAAGTACCGCCGCAGCCACATCCGGTTAGAGATAAGAGATGATAACCGCCTGAATCTGCGGGTGCTCATAGTGGATAATTTCGGCAATTTGCCGCGGCTCCATCCAACGCAGAGTATCCAGGCCCGAAGTATTCTTACTAATCAGTATCCGATCCAGCAGCGTTTTCGCTTTTTCCTCACCCAACGCTTCGTTGAGCATCGCACGAATATAGGCATCATTATTGATACCAATGCCGGTCTGATCACCCAGCAAACCCAGAAAATCTGTCACAACAGATTCCACTTTGCTTTGAGGTATGTTGTCGAGTGCAGCCATCGCCTGACCGATGCTCTGAACCTGCTTAGGGCCCAAGTGTTTGAGTATTTCAGCCGCATCGGACTCCCCCAGACTGATCAGCAAGATCGCTGCCTTATCCAGGTTCGTCAGTTCACCATCAAGATTGTCATCACTCATCTTCCGCGATCCACTGTCTTACCGCCTGCGCTACTTTCGCAGGATCTTCTGCCACCATACTCCGGATAGCATTAACCTGATAATCAAAACTTTCATTCGGGGTCGGGAGCAATTCGTCATCCGCACCAAACGTCACCTGATCTGCGGCCATACCCGCAGCATCTAACCCTTCGAGTTCAGCCGCGACATCACCCGCTGCGCCTAATCCTGCAACGCTACTCGCCGACCCGGTATCCGCAAGGTTACGCAAAATCGGTCGCAAAATACCAAACACTAGTACCAGGACAAACAAAGCTGCCAGCACCTGCTTTACAATTTCCCACACCCAACCCTGTTTCCAGATAGGTGTCTCTTCCGTATCCATCTTTTGTGCGGCAACAAATGGGGAGTTAATCACGTTCACGCTATCACCACGACGGGCGGAGAACCCCACTGCATCCTGCACCAGCACGCGCAAGCGCTCGAGCTCGTTCTCAGTCCATGGCGTGCGATTTGAGGCGCCGGTAGCCGGATCGATGCCAGACAAGTCGTCAACCACCACCGCCACACTCAACCGGCGTACGCGCCCCTGCTGATGGCGGGTATAACTGATAGAACGATCCAGTTCATAATTACGCGTTGCCTGATCTCGGCTGCTTCCAGGCCGTTTTGATTCAGTCGTTTGCTGCCCTACGACACCGACTCCTCGAGCCTCTTCAGGAACAGCGGTTGGACCTGGCGGCTGGTTAGATAACGCGCCAGGAATTCCCATCGCAGCCAGTGAGCCGACACGGGTTTCTTTATTGGTTTGCTCACTGCGCAAAGCTGGCAAATCAGGGTTATAGATCTCATCGGTTTGCTCAACAGCAGTAAAATCAATATCCGCGGAGACTTCCGCTCGAAAACGCTCAGAACCCACGACGGGCATCAAAATACTGTTAACGCGATTGAGCAGACGCTCTTCAATTTTCTGAGTATATTCGAGTTGCTTAGCGGCCAGCACAGCTTCCGTATCAACATCACGGCTATTCAGCAGGCGGCCGCGCTGATCAACAACAGTAACATCCTCAAACCTCAGCTCAGGAATACTGGAAGCAACCAGGTTTGCAATGGCCGCCACCTGATCACGCTCCAGCTTTCGGCCGGCGAACAGCTCTACGAATACAGATGCGGAGGGTTTCCGTTCATCACGGATAAATACAGAATCTTTGGGAATAGCGAGATGCACGCGCGCATTACGTATCGAGATCATACTGGCAATCGTTCGGGACAACTCCCCTTCCAAGCCACGTCGGTAACGGGTTGTTTCCATAAACTGGCTACTACCGATACCCTGATCTTTATCTAACAGCTCAAAGCCAACGGTCTTATCCGCTGTAAACCCTTCCGCAGCCAATTTCAGGCGGGCCTGATGCACACTCTCTTGCGGAACCAGAATAGCCCGTCCATCAGCATCAAACTTGTAGGGTACATTATACAAGCGTAGCTGTTCGATCACCTGGTTCGCATCCGCATATCCCAGATTACTGAACAGCACGCGATAATCCGGTGCCTGAGACCACAATACCACTGCAAAGCCGATAGCGATCGTCGCCGCGAGTCCAACCATCAGACCAATCTGACGGAAGATACTCAGGCGATTAAAGCCAAGTACTGTACTACCTTTATCCATTCCGCTTGCAGTTATACCTTCAGCCATAACTTACTTGCACCCACAAGATGCCAGATTAGATCGGCATCTTCATAATATCTTCGTATGCGCTCACCAACCGGTTACGCACCTGAGTCATCGCCTGAAACGACACCGACGCTTTCTGCGCCGCAATCATTACTTGAGGAAGATCCACGGTAGGATCCCCCTTTTCATACGCCGTCGCCAGATTTTTGGCGGTTCCTTGCACTTCGTTAACGCTGTCCACTGCATGCTTCAGCAGATCACCAAATCCTGTACGGTCTGTCTTCAGTTCCGCCTGATTTGGCGCAACAGGAGCAGCCGCAGTAATCCCTGCGCCACCCTGAGCCTGAGACTGGATCGCCCGCATCTGCATCAGCACATTGTTGATATCAGCCCGATCGACCATTACTCACTCCGCACTTCGGCAATTTATTGACATTATAGGTAACAGACAGGGGCCTTCAACGTATAACGCCAAAATTACGACAAATATTTGGCATGAACAACCGTTTAAAGCACCTTTAC
>NZ_JBFGYC010000176.1:0-7017 GCF_041587635.1 Pontibacterium sp.
AAAGCCTTCGGCCAGCTGGACTATAGCTTCGATGGCGAAGGCAACGACTCCAGCAAGGAAAGCGCCAAGCTGGAAGAAGCGTATGTCGGACTGGATTTTGGCACGGCTGCAATTGCGATTGGTCGTCAGAATCTGGCCGGTGACGAATTCGGTGTTGAGGCGGCATTGGAAACTCACACCGCACAGGACCGTTTTGAACAGGTTGCCGACAAAGGCGATGATGTGATTCGTCTGGATGCGAAATTCGATAATGTAACCGTCATCGCGTCAGCCCTAATTGGCGCAGAAACGTCCGCCAATGGATCCGGTGAAGCCTTCGACCTGTTCGTAGCAACCCAGTTAGCCGGTGTAGAACTGGCCGCAGCCTATCAGACCTACAATGCCAATACAGCAGGTACCGAAGACCAGAACACATGGGGTATCAGCGCAGCTTACAACTTTGGTTTTGCCGCTCTGGCAGCGGATTACAGCACCACGGATACCGGCGCAGGTGATAAAGACGTCTCTAACCTGGCAGCAAAATTCAAACTGTCACCCACCACTAAAATGGCGATTGGCGTAGTGAAGTCAGATGAAGGCAGCACCGACTCTACCGAGTGGTATGCCAATGTGGAATACAAATTCCCAACACAGAAAAATGTCAGCCTGTTTGCCGAAATCGCCGATACCGATGCGCCAAATTCAGACCTCGGTTATCTGGCTGGTATGCGCATCAAGTTCTGAGCCGCTTGATCGTATAACCCTGAGTATCTCCCTCCCCCTTCAGGACAGATACTTAGGGTTTCCTGAAATTGTCGGATTGGAGTTCCGGCACGTCTCAGTGCTTTCTTAGTTTGGCCGGGTTTTATCACCCGGTCTTTTTTTATGCTGGTTGTTTATTGGTACGACAATGTAAAAGACTGACTCTAGATCCCCCTCTTCCTATGTAAATTGATCAATCATCACGCAAATATCTGCAAGGTGACAAAGGGAAAATCCTTATGACTGCATGGAGCACGTTTGTCTGCTTATCGCACTCAAGCTGATAGTAACTGAGCATCGGAAACACTCACCCATAGAACACAGATCATTATTTAAACAATTATTCAGTGACATATGCTCAAAATATTAGAACAATCTAATTGAGCAGTTTCTTTTCAACACACAGGGATATGGAGAACGTGACAATGGTTGAACAGATTGGCATCGAATACGAAGACTTCGAACTCTCAGCGTTCAGCTCATTTGGCGCAACGGGAAGACATCTTTATTTGATATACACCGATGTAGATGGTGTACAACACGTTTTGGAAGGGGGAGCTTATGGAGATGACAGGGAACATATAAGTACCCGTCAAGGCATACTCTCGCGCGACACAGTGCCTTCCGGTGCCATTGATAACTCTGATGGCACATATATCTACAAAAACCCAACCGACGCCGACCGCTATCTCAAACTGGATGTGGAAAACGTATCAGCGACCTGGGCGGCGATGCAGGCTCACGCTCAAGCAATAGATGATGCTCAATTGACCTACACTTTTGTGCCAGGCCCAAATAGCAACTCGGTCGCTGCATCGATTTTGAACGATTCCGGTTTCAACGTGATCGATCTTTTGGGGCTAAGCATTCCAGAAGACATCTCCAATGAGAATATCGTCTCTTCAGTATCCTCCGGTGAAATGGATCTTTTCTCAACCGGCTTTATTGGTTCTCAAAATGTAATACCAAGCATAACCTCTGACGATTCTCCATCCCTCCCGAATACTCACAGCGGCACGAACGACGCTGATACATTTACTGATGACATGGATTCAAGCGAGCAATTTAACGGAGGAGAAGGGATCGACCTCATCTCATATGCTGGCAACTGGGCTGATTATCAACTCAGTGTGTCGTCTAATGGGTTTGAGCTGGTCAATACGAGCAACGTTACAGATACATTGCAGGGTATAGAAAGGCTGCAGTTTTCGGATAAAAGTATTGCTCTGGATGTACTGGACGGAAACGCAGGCATCACCGCCAAAATACTGGGTGCAATATTCGGGAGTGAAGCCATCAATAACCCTAATTACATGGGCATAGGGCTAAAGTATCTTGATGGTGGCTGGAGCTATGAGAATCTAATGAATTTGGCGATAAACGCCAAGTTGGGAGAGGGAGCCTCCCATGAAGAGATTGTAGAGTTACTGTTTACAAATGTTGTTGGCACAAGCCCTACACAACAGCAGTCCGATTTCTATATAGGTCTTTTAGAATCAGGCATCCACACCTCAGCAAGCTTGGGTGTTCTTGCGGCTGATACCTCGATCAACCAAGGCAACATAGACTTGGTCGGTTTATCTCAAGCTGGTATAGAGTTCACACCCGCATGATTCAATTGTGAGCATGCCGCCTGCGTCCTCGGCGGCATGCTCACATATCATTCAACTAGGTGTTCATAGCGCTGATCGGTCAGCGTTTTCATAAAGGCCACCAACGCATCTACCCGTTTTTCTTTCAGCGCCGGACCGCTCTCCAGCTCCTTCAAAGAGATATTCTCCGCGACCTCAGGTGCTCCCCACTGCTCCCCTGTTTCCGGGTTAATCTGACGTTTAGCGCTGCGGCTGTTGTACTTGTCGTAAAACAGCACCACGGTACGAAGATCCTGAAATACACCGTTATGCATGTAAGGGCCTGTTACTGCGATATTGCGCAAGGTAGGTACTTTAAACTTACCGGCCTGTGCCTGATCGCTTACCTGTGGATTATCCAGCAACCCTCGGTCAACATGGTTTGCGGCCACACCATTTTTTGCACGCGCCTCAACATTCACCGGAACCCCAATATTGTGGTATTCGTAGTTGGTAAAGGTTTCTTTAGGGTGACGTTGCGAGCTTTGCAGTTGATGGCACTGGTTACAGTTGGTGAACTGTTGGGAGAAGAACAACGTGCGTCCCAGCTCTTCCTGTTTACTCAGTTCATAGTCGCCACGCAGGAAACGATCGTACTTTGAATCAAACGGCGCAAACAACTCGGTCCGCTCAAAAGCCGCAATGCTGTCTGCCATCGCCGCATATGCCTTATCAGCTCTGGCGAAGATCTCATCACCGTAGATTGCTTTGAAGCTGATGACATATTGGTCATTTTCTTGTAATCGATCTGCGGTCGCCGCTTTAGATGGCATCCCCATTTCGATCGGGTTAGTCGGTGGTCCGCCCGCCTGTCCGGCCAAGCTGTTTTCACGACCATCATGGAACTGACCACCCATGTACTTCCCGTCTTCAGTCAGACGGAATTTCGGGCTGAACATCGCATAAGCGGCCGTTGGCGCATTACGATCTCCGAGCGAGCGACCATCATCACCAAGCGATACGGCACCTTGTACACCGTTATCACGTGGATCAACAAAGCCTCTCTCTGGCGCGTGGCATGTTGCGCAGGACTGAGTACGGTTTTGCGACAGATTGGTATCAAAATATAGCTGCTGGCCCAAGGTTGCTTTTAACGCTTCCTGATTGACCGCCGATTCATTGGCACCGTTATGACTTACACATCCGCTTAAAAGCAGTGCCAAACTGACACCCGAGATACGCCGAATTGATTTAGACACCCACTGCCCCTTAACAAAAAGCCAACTGATAATTACTTTTATTCGCAATTATACATAAGGGTATACTAAAAATATTGATTTCGGTCAGGGGGATTAGTGGCCAAAAGAAAACACGGGGTTTCCGTTAGTCGTCCGACGGCTTGGGTTTAGTCGTCCAGCTCTCTTCCGCATTTGCCATGCGGCTGGATTTTTTATGACTCAGCGATGATTCAGGCCAATCCCCAAAGGGAAAAGGGCGCGCCTCGCTGTTAAATGTGAGGTATCGCAGCACCTGATACACATAGGTGCTCAGGCTTTTACCAAACTTCAATAAACGCCCGTTGGGGGTACCGGTAAACAGCGTAATCAAAAATTGAAAAGTCACCACTGCGACAAGCACCACTTCCGCCAGACTGTAGAAAATTGTGAACAGCAACATATAGAGTAAACGCATCCAAATACTGCTTCTGGACAGGTTTTGCTTTAAGTCTTCACTCATTGCAAACTCCTGAGAATCAGAGAATGACCGGAATCTATCTACAGTATATGCACGAATGTTCAACATTCCTTGCGGCGCAGGCATAAAAAAAGCCGACCTAAGGCCGGCTTCAAACCTGCTAATATCGACTGGATCAGATGCTGCCAAGACCCAGGGTTGTCAGAGTGTTCTGACGTACGGATTTCAATAGCTCTCCGTCTTCAATGAGAGACTCCTTATAAGAAGGAACCATCTCCTTGATCTTCTGCTGCCATTCAGCGGAGTTCATCTTCTCGTTAAAGCAGTTCTCAACTACTTCAATCATGGTTGGCACAGCGGTAGACGCACCCGGTGATGCACCTAACAAAGCGGCTAGTGAACCATCTGCGGAAGCAATCACTTCAGTACCAAATTCCAGCTTACCCCCCTTCTCAGGGTCATTCTTGATGATCTGTACGCGCTGACCGGCATAGGATAACTCCCAGTCTTCATTCTTCGCTTCAGGGAAGAAGAAACGCAGTGCATCACAACGAGAGTCATGCGTCTGCATCACTTCGCTAATCAGGTAGCGGGTCAGGTCCATGCTTTTCGCACCGACACTCAACATCGGTTTCAGGTTCCCCGGTTTGATACTCTTGAACATATCAAACACAGAGCCCTGTTTCAGGAACTTAGTCGTAAACCCAGCGAATGGACCAAACAACAGCGCTTTCTTACCATCGATGACGCGGGTATCCAGATGTGGAACCGACATTGGAGGCGCGCCAATCGGAGCCAGGCCATAAACTTTTGCGTTGTGTTGTTCAACAACGTCCTGATTCTTACAAACCAGCCACATGCCGCTAACCGGGAAGCCGCCGTAACCTTTACCTTCTTCAATACCTGATTTCTGCAGCAACGGCAGCGCACCACCACCCGCACCCAGGAATACGAAACCGGCATCGATTGTTTCTTTCGCACCGGACTGCTCGTTCTTCAGTTCAACCGTCCAACGCTTATCATCACCCTGAGTCAGCTCTTCAACTGAACGGCTCAACAGCAGTTCGAAGTCACCCTGTTGGTCCAGATATTCAACCATGTGTCGCGCCAGAGACCCGAAGTTAACATCAGCACCGTGACGAACACGCGTACCTGCAACCTTCTCATCTGCTGAACGATTCTGCATAACCAGAGGCATCCACTCACTCAGCACCTCGTGGTCTTCAGAATACTCCATCTGAGCAAACTGCTGGGTGCTGCTCAACGTTTCGTAACGGCTGCGTAAAAACTGAACGTTCTCTTCACCCCAGACAAAGCTCTGGTGTGGAACATTACTGATAAACTT
Source organism: Pontibacterium sp. (assembly GCF_041587635.1). NCBI lineage: Bacteria > Pseudomonadati > Pseudomonadota > Gammaproteobacteria > Oceanospirillales > Oceanospirillaceae > Pontibacterium > Pontibacterium sp. Next base: position 5,353 of record NZ_JBFGYC010000176.1, read on the forward strand.
GGCTGGGTTCGGCAATGCTTTAGCATTTACGAGGTAAGACCAAAACTGCAGACTCACCTCAAAGGCTTCATTAATTGCAAACGCTTTGGAAGGATCAACACCGCCATCGGCCTTTTTTGGCGTGTAATTAAGCTCACAATAGGCTGCGTGCCCGGTACCGGCATTGTTCATGGCATCGGTACTTTCGTGTGCAACATGATCAAGACGTTCAACCATGCAAATCTTCATAGATGGGTCTAACTGCTTGAGCAACATCCCCAGGGTTGTGCTCATCGCGCCCGCCCCAACGAGCAACACATCAACTGCTTTTGTGGTCATAACAACTTCGCCATTCAATAGTAAATAATGGTAGGTGAGATGACACCGGAAACAGAGCTTGTGGCTGCATTCGCTGGCTAGGCCTGATGGTCGATCAGAGTTAACCCGCTGATATTTCCGGAGATCCCTCGCGAAGCACTCGCTAACTGAGCTGGAATAACCACAGCTTTGTTACAGTTATAATCCGCGGTGCTTTTCTTTTGCCGCCGATTATACCCAATCCAAGAGCGATGTCTTGTGCAATGCGACAAAACCCCATTATCCATTTGGAGTATTGCTAGCCTAAAGTCTTATAAGCTTAAGAATGATGCATTTTCAGGCCACATTTACAGACCTGACAAACGAAAATCCCGCATAAGATTATAACTATTAAGAATATTTCAGAGATAACGCCGCCTCAGCTCAAGACAGTTAACCGACAACGAAGAGGAGATACGAGCAAGACCAAGCGTTTACTTGAACGTAGACGCGTCTATAAAATACAGCCGTATAGGATGTCAGATATTGCAGTACAGCATACCAATGACTGCAACGGCTAAAACTAAAGTACCAGATCTGGCAATAGTAAGCAGAGGGAAAGATCTCTCCGTAAGCAGATAACAGAGATTAAGTGGAAGGGGAGACCGTGCCTCCTGTTCGTTTCAACATACCGGACGACTGCCAGGCCGCCACCTGCATCCGATAGCCAGTGGTGACCTACTCCCTGTAGATGCCACCGCGTTACTGCCCCTTCCAGCACAGCAACCAAGCCAGTCTCATTCTGTGAAAGCTTATCCAAACTTTAAATAAGTTTCCGTATCAGTCAGACGAGGAAAAAGTACACCGCTAAAGATTCAGCAATTACAAACAGCGTTATAAAGTGTTTTACAAAGTACTCGGTTAGCATCGTAGCTCCTCCATTTAACGGTGACGCCGGACATCGTTGCAGTCCGATGCTCCTGTCATGTAATGGACTGTACTAAAGCAAACCAAAGACCAACTTTATAAAACCCCTTAATATCAACATGTTAAATAAACACTCATAGTCAATAACACAGGTACCGTGCGTGTGTGGCTGCGATAAACAAACAAACCGTCTCCAATCAGAGACACTAAAACCTAATAAATCCTGCTTTATATATAAATCAACAAGTTAGAGTGTCACCGATCCGCGACACGGCATTTTAAGCCCATAAAGACAGCTGTATAAATATCCTTCACATATCCTTCAATTTATTGATCTGGATGAACTCTTTGCGACAACAGACACACTAGACTGAAGATGAAGGCCATCTCAAAGCTGCAATCCTTAATCACTCAATTACAGGGGATGTTCACTATGTTGACCTACAAAGAATGTCTGGACCT
>NZ_JBFGYC010000177.1:0-7012 GCF_041587635.1 Pontibacterium sp.
CTGCCAATTTTGACCGAAGAGCGTCAAAAACGTCTTGATAAGCTTAATGATCTGTTACTGCGAGCAGATGTCAGCGTGGCGGAAAAGTACCGTCAGATTCTTGAAGCTTATATGGTGGAAGTGCGATATGGACGGACGTTTGAAGCCTATAGCGGACGTTTGCATCAGGAAGGAAATAACCGTCAGGTTAACTTTCTGCGCCTGGGACGCACCGCACTGTATTACCAGACGCTGGGAGGACAGGAGAGTGGGCTTTGGCTGCAGGCGCAAAAGCGTTGGCAGATTCTGACCGAGAAACAGAACCTAGCCCTGCGGAAAGCGATGCAAATTGCTCAGCAACAACAGATCCCTAGCTTGATTGATCTGCCTTTGCCAGCACTGGAGTCCCGCTCATGATAAAGCAGATGATGATTAGTACGTTGTTTTTAGTGGCGGCCAGTATAGCCTACGGTGCCGAGAAAGCTCCGGCAACCCTGGATGGATTGTTACAGGAAGTGCATCAATTCAGTTCCGCGGATCGTGAGTTGAACAAAGCACGAGAGCGGTTGTTCAATGCTGATCTCAATCAGCAGCAAGCGCTGCTCACGAAGAGTAAACATCGTCTGCAAGCGGCAGAAGCCGAGCAGGCACGTCTGAAAAAAGCCTTTGATGACAATGATCTTAAATTGGCTGAGATGGAAGCGCTGATTCAGCAGCGCGCCGGTCAGTTAGGTGAGGTTTTTGGCGTGGCGAAAGAGGAGGCTGACGAGCTGCGTTCACTGTTGGAGGATTCCTTGAGCAGTGCTGACAATCCAGGGCGAGCTGCCCAGTTAGCGTTTGCAGAGTCCAAGCGGATACCAACTTTAAAAGAGCTGGAAACGTTGTGGTATCAGTTGCAGCTGGAGATGATTGCATCGGGTGAAATAAGCCGCTTTGATGCACCTGTTGTGACAGAGGCTGGTAATGCAGTATCCCAGCCTGTGGTGCGTTTTGGTTTGTTTGCTGCGGCAACAGAGCAGGGCGAATTCCTAAACTGGGATGTGAATCAGCAGGTGCTAGCCGTGCTGCCAACCCAGCCGGAAGGGGGGCTGGCACAGCTGTCAGGTTACCTGCAAGGCGTCAGTAATGAAGTACGGGTAGATCCTACCCGTGGTCAGCTGTTTATGCTGCTTGACCGTGAACCCAAACTGATGGAACGCGTACATCAGGGCGGTGAAGTGGGGTACCTGATTCTGGGTTTGGGCGCTTTAGGTTTGCTGGTTGCACTGTTGCAGATGATGAACATGCTAGTTGACGAGATGAAAGTACGGACGCAGCTGCGTCGGGCCGATCACCTCAGTCAGAGTAATGCGCTGGGGCGTGTACTGTTGACGGTCAGTGATATGCAATTGAGCCAGGAGCAGCGTGAGCTGAAAGTGGATGAAGCGATTCTTAAAGAGTTACCGCGCATTGAGCGCGGCCAGAGCTTCGTGAAACTACTCGCTGCAGTTGCTCCGCTGTTGGGATTGCTTGGTACCGTGATCGGTATGATTGCCACCTTTCAGAGCATCACTCTGTTTGGTACCAGTGATCCGAAACTGATGGCGGGTGGTATCTCCCAAGCGCTGATAACTACGGTGCTTGGTCTGGTTGTCGCAATCCCACTCCTGTTCTGTCACGGCTTTTTGGCTGCACGTGGGCGTCGGTTGACTCAGATCCTGCAGGAGAAAAGCCTGGGTATGTTAGCGGAGGCTGAATCACTGAACGCAAGAGAGGCGTTTGAGCGTGCTGCCTGAACTGCCAACCCTGACTGACTGGCTGTTTGCGCTAGGGCAGTTTTTCCAGACCGGCGGCTGGGTGCTCTATCCGATTTTAGTTGTCAGTTTTTTGATGTTCACGCTGATCATCGAGCGTATTTTGTACCGTGCGGTTAGCTATCCAAGGGCGAAGCAGCGTACGCTGTCCTCGCTGCGTGCGGAGTCTCTTACCGTAAAAAAGCTTAGTCTGCTATGCGAGTTGGATCTGGCGCTCAAGGCGCAGTTTGCACTGATCAAGACGCTGATTGCCCTTTGTCCGTTGATCGGCCTGCTGGGTACCGTCACCGGCATGATTCAGGTATTCGACAGCCTTGCGATTTACGGTACAGGTAATCCCCGATTGATGGCGGCGGGGGTTGCCAGTGCCACCTTTCCAACCATGACTGGCATGGCTGTAGCCGTTGCCGGATTGCTGTTTCACAACCGTTTGTATCGCTGGTCAGACAATGAGCGTCAGGCCCTGCGTCTTGTGTTGAATGAGAACCCAGGAGAAGCACCGTGCGTCAGCGTCTGAATTTATCGCAACAGCAGGACGATGCTGAAATCAACATGACTCCCATGCTGGATGTGGTGTTTATCATGTTGATTTTCTTTATCGTCTCAACCTCCTTTGTACGAGAGTCCGGTATCGATGTGAATCGTCCGAGCGCAGAAACCAGTCACTCGCAGAGTAAAACGGCCATTCTGGTAGCGATCTCTGCGGATGACGAGATCTGGCTTGATCGCAAGCCGCTGGATCTACGGATGGTGCGCCCCGCGATCGAACGACTGCGGAGCGAACAATCGGAGATTAACGTTGTTGTGCAGGCCGATGAGAACTCCAGTACCGGTCAGTTGATTAGTGTTATCGATCAGCTACGGTTGGCAAAAGTGCAATACACCGTGGCCACTCAGGTGGGTTTGCAGTAATGCTGCGCTTCATGGTTTCAGTGCCGCTTGCGCTGTGTCTGTCATTGCTGCTTTTTTATCTGTTAGCTCTGATTACGAGTGTGGATGACCTGCGAGTGCCAGAAAAGCAGTTCATCCCTAATCTGGACTTTCTGCTTGTACGGCAGGAGTCTGAAATCGAACTGCGCAAGCGTCAGCTCCCGCCAGAACCGGAGGAGCTGGTACAGCAGCAACAGCAGGAGATCCCGCAACTCCAGCCACAAAGCGCATTGGCGGTAAATGTGGATCTGCCGAACATTGACCTACCCGAAATCGACATGGGGATTCAGATAAGCCTATCGCCGTCGCTTCACAATCTGTCAGTGCCTACCCCCACCATGACCATGGATACCAATCCGACGGTGCTCAGCCAATTCCCACCACGCTATCCCCAGCGAGCGCTACGCCGACGTCAGGAGGGCCAGGTGGTAGTCGAGTTCACCATTACCGAAATGGGTACTGTGAAACCGGGTTCGGTTGTGGTGGTGGAATCAACGCCGTCGGGCGTTTTTGACAAGGCTGTTTTGCGTGCCATTCAACGTTGGCGCTTTAAAACGCGTTTAGTGAATGGGCAGCCAGTGCCGTTTAAAGCACGTCAGAAGCTGGAATTTAAGCTGGAGAAGTAGGATGCGCCATTTTTTAATCGCCGTACTCATGCTGCTGCCACTGACGGCCCAAGCGGAAGCGCAGCTTTCGCAGCGGGATTACCAACTCCTGACGCAGGCGTTCAAGCTTATTGAAGCCGAGCAGTACGCTGAAGCGCACAAGTATCTGATGGAGGTCAAAAGTCAGGTCGGGAATGACTATGCCCGTGCTTTGATCTCCCACAATCTGGGGCAGGTTGAGCTGCAGCGCGAGCGTTATGGCAAGGCCCTGGGTCACCTGCGTGATTCGTACGAGTTGAATGCTCTGCCGAAAGAACAGCAGATCAACCTGATCCGTACGCTGGCGCAGCTCAATTGCATAGAAGAGAACTGGAGTACCTGTGCTTCCCTTCTAGAACAGTGGATGCATCAGGCGCCGGGTAAGGTTAAAGGAGACGACCACCTTCTGTTGGCACAGGCTTACAGTCGACTTAAGAAGTGGTCGAAGGTGGTTAAACAGGTCAGCGCCGCCATTAATAGTCGTGACGTGGCGCCGGAGAATTGGTATCAGCTCAAAGTGGTGGCACATATCCGCCTGAGACAGTGGCGGGCGGCGATCCGTGAGCAGAAGCGGCTGATCAGTCACTACGCCGATAAGCCCTTGCACTGGCGCCGTCTTGTATCCCTGCAGCTGGAGGTGAAAGACCAGCAAGCTGCCCTAGCAACACAGCGCATGGGCTTTGAGCGCAATCTACTGCGCAAAGACAGCGACTACCGCCTGCTGGCGGAGATGATGTTGCAAGCTCAGGTTCCTTACTTTGCCGGATTAGTCATTCAGGAGGGGGTGGAGAATGGTGTACTCAACCCTGATAAGAAAACCCTAAAACTCCTGAGTCGCAGTTGGATCCAGGCTCATGAAAGTGAGAAGGCAGTTGATGTGCTTGTACAACTAAACCAGTTGGCTCCAAGCAGACAGAGCCTGACACGGTTGGCGCATATGCAGATTGAGTTGCGGGACTGGCACGGGGCTCAAGCGACATTGCTGAAAGCGTTAAAGCACAGCCAGGGTAAGCAGGCTCGGTTGCAATTGTTACTAGGTATAACCCGAATTAAGCTCAAAAGTTATGAACAGGCCCGACATGCGTTGTCAGCTGCAGCAGCTGACAAGCAGTTGAAAGCAACCGCTGACGGCTGGGTTCGCTATCTGGACCAGATCAGCTTGGACAGCCCGCAGGCCAAAGCAAGTTGAGTAAATGGACACTTCGTGTTTGTAGGGTGCTAAAGGATACCCTGACCGGGGCTTTGGTAACCAAGGTATTTGACCTGAACAGTCGCATTATACCGATCCCTTCTTTGGAACGCCTCTGAGTATCTTTTTTGGGCTGGAGATACTGGAATGATGGTTGTTATTAATAGTGAAATAGAGATGAAGTCTACCGCAGATGACGAGCCTATGAATAGTCCGGAAAGCTCAGCGTTTATTGGTGCATTTAATGAACAGGAATGGGCTGTTTTGAATGGTCACTTCCGCTTGCGGCAGGCTGGGGAAAGTGACCATAGAGTGATTAGTGCAACTGATCTGCTGGATGAAGACAAGTGTCGTCAGCTATTGGATCAGCTGGCACCTGTGCTGAATGCTCCCAACCAGGCGGTGACTGCCTCTTTGTTGGCAAAAAGGATCGCCTTTCTGGCTTCGGGAGCTTGCTTGTATTCAATGTCGGTTTACGACAAGGGGCTGTTATTGTCGCGGGATAACAGCCTGATCGAATATGGTCATGAAGATGGCCTCTGGACCTCCTGCATGCCACTGCACTCCATTGCCCCCTCCATTTATGTAGCGGGGCAGAGGGAAGCTTGGCGGGAAGAGTTAGTGTGGTCCCTGTTTGCAGATTTGCTAGCACCTTTATGGGATATCCTGCATAAAGTGGGAGGTATCTCGATCCGGAATCTGTGGGAGAACACCGCTGTACGGGTGTACTCAGTGTATGAATGCAAGATGCACAATCTCTGCTCTGAAGCTGCCCGCCAGCAAGCTCAGGCTGACTGTGATTGGTTACTGCAACAGGCCTCCCCTGAGCTGTTTGCTACCAGTTATAATCCCCTGCAGCGTTTTCGCCAGCCAGTCTGCCATACCGATAAAGGCCCCATTCGTTTTCGTCGTACCTGTTGCCTATACCACAAGACAGCAGAACCGAAGAGATACTGTTCCAACTGTTCTTTGTTAAAACCTAAGCCCGGAAAAAACAGACCTGCTTCAAATAATGCGAATATCATTTTATGAGTACACAGGCCTACCAGAGCATACAATCGCTAGCCTGGCTAATCAGGTTGAGCATACCGGGTGTTGCCAGCACCTAATCTGGGGCAACTGACCAAAACTAGTCAGCTGTATGGTATCCGGCCTTAGCTGAAGAGGATTCAGATGGCTGATTTTATGGTTTCAGTCAGGAGCTACCCGCCTGATTCCAGCTCTATTCCGGAATGCCCCGTGATTCTTCTTCAAACCGCGTTAGGTAGTCAAAAGTTGCACCAGGCAGGCATCATTCTACAGGCTACAGGCCGCTGCTCAGCTATGAGGCTTGCTCGTCTCTGAATTAAGAATGAAATCCAGATAAGATTTCGGTTCTATCTTTGCTTGACTGATATGGCGTCGGCCGCCGTTCATTCGGCTGTCTGGACGCCTAGGGCCAGGCCAATTGTGAGGAATTCCCGACCTTAAAAGGAAGCTTGGGATGTTTATCGATTGCCGGGCGAGAGACGCATAATTCCACTCACAGTAGTCGACGATATCATTGATCCAATGGAAATTGACACCGGAAATCATTTCTATGTTCGAAGTTGATATTGATTCGCCAAAGCTCTGCAGTTCACCAATAGCCCATAGGATACGTCGGGCTCGGAAGTGCCATGGTGATTCAGTGTGGTAATCGATACGATCAAAGGTTAACGGGAACCGCTTCCGATAGTCGGAAGAGGGGCATAGTTTTTTTCCGAGACACTCGAGTAGGCGACCAACGGTCAACCGGTGTGGTTTCCCCGAATCGTTTGAAAAATAGTTTTTGGCAAAATCGTCGACTTGTGCAGCCAATAGCTCGTCGTCGATAGAAGGGCTAACAGTTTTATGAGTTGTTATTGATTTCGGCTGTAGGCCGTACTTTTGTAGCCAAACGCGATCATTATCATAAAGCCAAGACATTGATTTGAAGGCTTGCTTCCATATCTCTTGGATGGTGGCCGTCGGGCGTCGCTGTTTTAAATTGAGCACTTTTTTACGGTGATGTTCTCTTTGGTGAGAACTGAGCTTAGTGTCTCGAAAAGCGCTATTTGTCTCTTGGTGTCTTGAACGTGTTTCTAACTTTAGTTGGACCTCTTCTTTAAGTATTTGCTGTGTAAATCGCTCTACAGACTCGAATAGAAAGAGGCCCAGAAGGATATGGCGAGTGATTGGTGTATCCAGAGCTGACTGGTAGGAAGTCAGCCGCAACCAGTTTTTTCTACGTGCGGATGCATATGCAGTATCAGTATCTTTTATGAACGCCTCACCATAATGATCGATAACAGCGTTCTGAAGCTCTTCAGCAGCTATCCCCTTTCCTCTACTGAATCCTAATTGGCGTGCTTGCTTCTTATAAATAGAAAACAGAAGCGCTGGAGAAATAGGACTTAGGTTTTGTTTAAGGAGGTCATGAGCGAAAACTGCGTATTGGTATGCCTTTTCATCGTTGC
>NZ_JBFGYC010000178.1:0-6917 GCF_041587635.1 Pontibacterium sp.
CTGGGTGGCACCAACGAGCAGGTGGAAAATGCGGCTGAAATCGGTATGGAGCACAACCTGGGCCTGACGTGTGATCCGATTGGTGGTCTGGTTCAGGTGCCGTGTATCGAACGTAACACCATGGGTGCGGTTAAAGCGATCAACGCGGCACGCCTTGCGTTGCGCGGAGATGGTGAACACCACGTATCCCTGGATTCTGTCATCGAGACTATGCGTCAGACGGGTCTGGATATGCAGGACAAATACAAAGAAACCTCAACGGGTGGGCTGGCTGTTAACGCCGTGGCTTGCTGATGTAAACCCAGGGTGGTCTGGGCGTTCTAAATATCGAACCCTCATACGCACCCTGAATGCTTTCAAAATAACAAACAGAGATCAAAACCATGAGCATGAGCGATCTGTATAGAAACGACGCTGCGAGCGAAAAGTTCTTTACCTGTGACCTGGCAGAAGCTGATTCAGCAATCAAAGCTGCCGTTGAGCGTGAATTCCATCGACAGGAAGACGGCATTGAGCTGATTGCCTCTGAGAACATCGTTTCCAAAGCGGTGATGCAGGCACAGGGCACTGAGCTGACCAATAAATACGCTGAAGGTTACGTAGGCCGTCGTTACTACGGTGGTTGTGAATATGTTGATGAAGTTGAAGCGCTGGCAATTGATCGTGCTAAGCAGCTGTTCAACTGTGAATACGTCAACGTACAGCCTCACTCCGGTGCACAGGCGAACGGTGCGGTATTTATGGCGCTGTTACAGCCTGGCGACACTATTCTGGGTATGTCTCTGGACGCAGGTGGTCACCTGACTCACGGTGCACGTCCAGCACAGTCTGGTAAGTGGTTCAACGCTGAACAGTACGGCGTAGATAAAGACACTCAGCGTATCGATTACGATGCTGTTGAAGCACAGGCTGTTGAGTGCCAGCCAAAACTGATCATTGCAGGCGGTTCTGCTATCCCTCGTGAAATCGACTTCGCTCGTTTCCGCGAGATCGCTGACAAAGTCGGCGCATACCTGATGGTCGATATGGCACACATCGCTGGCTTGATCGCGACAGGTCAGCACCCAAGCCCGCTGCCACACGCTCACATCGTGACGACGACGACGCACAAAACATTGCGTGGTCCACGTGGCGGTATGGTTCTGTCCAACGATCTGGATCTGGGCAAGAAGATCAACTCTGCCGTATTCCCGGGTTTGCAGGGTGGTCCATTGATGCACGTGATCGCCTCTAAAGCGGTTGCTTTCGGTGAAGCTCTGCAGCCGCAGTTTACTGATTACATCAAGCAGGTTGTAAAAAACGCATCGGTTCTGGCTGAAACGCTGGTTGAGCGTGGCTGTGACATCGTAACCGGTGGTACTGATACACACCTGATGCTGGTTGACCTGCGTCCGAAAGGCCTGAAAGGAAACGCAACTGAAGAGTCTCTGGAACGTGCAGGCATTACCTGCAACAAGAACGGTATCCCGTTCGATCCTGAGAAACCAATGGTTACTTCCGGTGTACGTCTGGGTACGCCTGCAGGGACTAGCCGTGGTTTCGGTGAAGAAGAGTTCCGCCTGATCGGTAACCTGATCGGTGATGTTCTGGATGGCCTGGCTGCTAATCCTGAAGATAACAGCGCTGCGGAAGCGAAGGTTCACGAACAGGTTAAAGCCCTGTGTGCACGCTTCCCGCTGTACCGTTAATACAAGATTTAATCCATAGATAATCGTTAGCAGACAGCGACGTTCCCGAATTTAAACGCGCTGTCTGTTCACTAGATGTGACAAGTTTGAGGACAAGAATATGAGCAATGTACCAGCTAATCTGAAATTCGCGCCATCTCACGAGTGGGTTCTGGACAACGGTGACGGCACTGTAACCGTGGGTATCTCTGATCACGCACAGGAACTGCTGGGTGATGTGGTATTCGTTGAGCTGCCAGAAGTTGGCCGTGAAGTAGAGCAGGGCGAAGAGTTCTCTCTGGTTGAGTCTGTAAAAGCCGCGTCCGACATCTACTCCCCAGTCTCTGGTGAGATCGTAGAAGTAAACGAAACTCTGGAAGATGCACCAGAAACTGTGAACGACGAAGCGTTCACAGGCGGTTGGATTGCAAAAATCAAGTTGGCTGAAGGCGCTGACTTGAGCCACCTGCTGGATGCTGCTGGCTACGAAGCCAAGGTTGCCGAAGAGAGTTGATCGCTCTGGCCGGGTGGGTCCGGTTTAGATAGTCCCCCGATCAGCTCTTTAAGCAAACGCGGGGTGGTTGTGCAGGACCACCCCGCACCCCCCATTTACTGAAGCACGATGCCGCTTCAGACGGGTTGTTAAGATAAACAACGGCTGGCTGCTTTGGCAGCGGGCCGGATAAGAACAGGTTGATAAAGATGGCAGTTGAAAAGCGCACACTGAGCGAACTGGAACAGCGTAACGAATTTACACGTCGTCACGTAGGTCCGGATGCAGCAGAGCAGCAGGCCATGCTGGAAACACTGGGTGTCAGCACCCTGCAGGAACTGATTGAACAGACCGTGCCGGATTCCATCCGTTTGGATGATGCGCTGGACATGGATCTGGGTATCAGTGAAGTAGAAGCTCTGGCTGAACTGAAAGCTCTGGCTAACCAGAATAAGGTAAACAAGTCCTACATCGGCATGGGTTACCACAACACCCACGTACCGAATGTAATCCTGCGTAACGTGCTGGAAAATCCAGGCTGGTACACTGCTTATACTCCTTATCAGCCTGAAATCGCACAGGGCCGTCTGGAAGCACTGCTGAACTACCAGCAGATGGTGATGGACCTGACCGGCATGGAACTGGCGAATGCCTCTCTGCTGGACGAAGCGACTGCTGCGGCAGAAGCGATGACTCTGTGTAAACGTTCCAACCGTAAGAAGTGCAACACCTTCTTCGTTGCGGACGATGTACACCCACAGACGATCGACGTTGTAAAAACCCGTGCGGAATACTTCGGCTACGACATTGTTGTAGACGCAGCTGACAAGCTGGGTGACTACGATGCATTCGGTGTGTTGCTGCAGTACCCAGGTACTTACGGTGATATCACTGACGTTGCAACTCTGGTTGCTAAAGCGAAAGAACAGAAAGCGATGGTGGCTGTAGCTGCTGATATTCTGTCTCTGGTGTTGCTGAAATCACCTGGCGAGCTGGGTGCTGACATTGTACTGGGTTCTTCTCAGCGCTTTGGTGTCCCAATGGGCTTCGGTGGTCCACACGCTGCATTCTTCGCCGCGTCTGAGAAACTGAAACGCTCCGTTCCGGGTCGTATCATCGGTGTTTCTATCGATGTAAACGGTAATCAGGCATTGCGTATGGCGATGCAGACCCGTGAACAGCACATCCGTCGTGAGAAAGCGACCTCAAACATCTGTACTGCGCAGGCGCTGCTGGCCAACATGGCGAGCTTCTACACCGTATACCACGGTGCGGAAGGTCTGAAGCGCATTGCGGAACGCGTACACCGTCTGACGGCTATTCTGGCGTCCGGTCTGAAAGAGAAAGGCGTTGAAACCAACGATACTTACTTCGATACGCTGACCTTTGCTGCTGATGCTTCTGTATACCAGCGTGCACTGGATGCCGGCTGCAACTTCCGTCAGATTGACGGCGGCAAGCTGGGAGTAAGCTTCGATGAAACTACCACTGCTGCTGATGTTGCTGAGTTGTTCGCTGTCATTCTGGGTGATGACCACGGTCTGGACGTTGCTCTGATCGATGCACGTATCACTGCCGGTGAAGCGACAGGTATCAGTGCAGAACAGCGTCGTGAAGATGCAATCCTGACGCACCCAACCTTCAACAGCTACCAGTCTGAGACTGAAATGCTGCGTTACATGAAGGCGCTGGAAAACAAAGATTACTCTCTGGTGCATGGCATGATCCCACTGGGTTCCTGCACCATGAAGCTGAACGCTACAGCGCAGATGATCCCTGTGACCTGGCCTGAATTCGCAAACATCCACCCGTTTGCACCGGCCGATCAGGTAACGGGTTACCACGCGATGCTGAATCAGCTGGAAGATCAGCTGGTTGAGATCACCGGTTACGACAAGATCTCCCTGCAGCCTAACTCCGGGGCATCCGGTGAATACGCAGGTCTGCTGGCGATCCGTAAGTATCAGGAGTCCATCGGTGAAGGTCACCGTAACGTCTGCCTGATCCCATCTTCTGCACACGGTACCAACCCGGCATCCGCAGCAATGATGGACATGAAGATCGTCGTTACTGCATGTGACGAAAACGGTAACGTTGACGTTGCAGATCTGGCTGCGAAAGCGGAAGAGCACGCAGAGAACCTGTCTGCGTTGATGATCACTTACCCATCCACTCACGGTGTGTACGAAGAAGACATCGTTGAGATCTGCCAGATCATCCACAAGTTTGGTGGTCAGGTTTACATGGATGGCGCGAACATGAACGCGCAGGTGGGTATCTCCAAACCAGGTGTGATTGGCTCCGATGTATCTCACCTGAACCTGCACAAAACCTTCGCGATCCCACACGGTGGCGGTGGTCCAGGCATGGGCCCTATCGGCGTTAAGAGCCACCTGGCTCCATTCTTGCCAAGCCATAAGGTAAGTCCGGTTGAAGGTCTGGATGCGAACAACGGTGCAGTTGCTGCTGCACAGTACGGTTCTGCAGCCATTCTGCCGATCACCTGGATGTACAACCGTATGCTGGGTAAAGATGGCCTGAAACGCTCAACTGAAGTGGCAATTCTGAATGCCAACTACCTGACCGAGCAGCTGTCTGAGCACTTCCCGATTCTGTACCGTGGTCGCAACAATAAAGTGGCACACGAATGTATCGTCGACATCCGTCCGATCAAAGAAGAATCCGGTGTGACCGAGGAAGATATTGCTAAGCGTCTGATGGATTACGGTTTCCACGCGCCAACGATGTCGTTCCCTGTAGCAGGCACGCTGATGATCGAGCCAACTGAATCTGAAGCGAAAGCCGAGTTGGATCGCTTTATCGAAGCCATGGTGAAAATCAAAGCGGAGATCGGTCGTGTACAGAGCGGTGAGTGGACGGTAGAGAACAACCCTCTGCACCACGCACCACACACACAGGCTGATCTGATTGGCGAGAGCTGGGACCGTGCATATTCCCGTGAGGAAGCGGTATTCCCAACTGCACATACACGTGCGAACAAGTTCTGGCCTACGGCAAACCGTATCGACAACGTATACGGCGACCGTAACTTTATCTGTTCTTGCCCGGGTATCGAAACGTACCAGGAAGACTGATCAGATATAGCGCATCAAGCACCGTCTGGAACGGGTTCCCTATAGGCTCTTAAGGGAATCCGGCTCTCAGGTCCTTTTGCCCCGTTTTCGGGGCCTTTTTTCTGGGGGAGAATTGCGCGCCAGGATCGATAGTACTGATCCGACTTCCCCTGTTTCCTCGTTTTCCTATCCGCGGTTTGATCCGCAAGGGAGAACAGAAACGCCCGTATAGCAATTGACCTTTCGGCGGTGCTTTCCAGTACCGCCATTTTTTTGTGCTTTTTCCGCTGTCCTCATTTTATGAGGACCTTTCTTCTGATTGTCTGCTGTAAGTTGAACAACCCATCTATAGATGTGACTCAGTCAGCAGGAGCTTCCGTGAACGAAATTAAGCATACCGGCCCACATCAAATTCAGCTTCCTCAGTGGATTAGCGAAGCGCCGTTTGAGCGTCTGTTGAACATGAAAATTGAACGGGCCAATGAGGGCGAGGCTGTACTGACGATGCCGTTCTTTGAGGAATATGCTCAGGGTGCTGGATTGATGCACGGCGGTGCACTCACGGCGTTGGCTGATACAGCTGTCGCGATGGCGATAAAGAGTGTGTTACCGGAAGGGACACACTTCGGCACCATCGCATTGGAGACCCGGTTTCTAAGTGCGGTGCGTCAGGGCCGGGTGACGGCTCAGGCGAATGTTATTTCGCAGCAAGGACGTGATCTTGTGGGCCATGCCACGGTCTTTGACGATCAACAGCAAGCAGTGATTGAATTTGAATCTCGCTTTCGCGTTGCGCGTCATCAAAACTATTCATCTGACTGAGTCAGGCGTTCTACTTCCTGTTTCATGATCAGATAGCGTTCTACGGTCGTGGGGTGTGACGCTTGCTGGCCGTGGCGAATAGATGATGGGTGTACCGTTGCCATGCGTCGCCAGAATTCCGGCAGAGGCTGTAGAGGGTAGTCGAGTTGGTGCATCAGTCTGATGGCCAGCTTATCTGCTTCGACTTCGTAAGATTGGCTCAGCAGGTTTGCACCTAATGCTACCCCGATAGCCGGGCTGACAATGCTACCGCCTGAAGAGATCGCCAGATCGAATAGACCGCCAATTAAGCCCCCTTTGATTTTTTCCATCCCGTGGTCAGCCACGTTGTGCGCCAGCTCATGAGCGATGATTAGGGCCAGCTCGGAGTCTTTCTGGGCAAATCGCATCAGACCTGCGTTGACGATGATCGAGCTTCCGTCTGCAAATGCGTTGATCGCGTCTTGCTGGCTGAGTTGCACCGGATAGTCACATACCTCCACTGCGGTTAGCGTTATTGAGTGAAGGCGGTCGTTGCGTTCAATTGTTAATTCCAGTGACGGGCCTTTTAGCAGTTGCTGCTTCAGGCGGCGGATTGTATTCGCCGTGGAATTCGGCACTTTATCTCCATTAATCTGGATGATTTTATCACCGCGTAAGAGGTGTTCTCTGGCGCTGGTTCCTTTAGCGCTGTGTTTTACGCGGATGCCGTCCAGTTCATCAAATACCTGCTGTGCCGCTTCCTGTTGATTCTCTGGGTAGTCTTCTGCTGTATGCAGTTGGAGACCAAGCTTATACGTGGTGCGGTTTGCACATTGATCAGTGGCTGCGGCGAGAAGCGGAAATGACAGATCTTGCAAGCGATTGTTCAGTCTATGCTCC
>NZ_JBFGYC010000179.1:0-6915 GCF_041587635.1 Pontibacterium sp.
ACATCTCGAAAGGGCTTACGATAACTATCCAAAACGTTGCTTTAAGCCTTTCCAATACAATTGCCTTCAAAGTACCAAAGCTCCGAGCAAACACACTTGTGCCTCCCACCTTTGAAGAAATTACAGAAGGTAACGTAAAGGTATACATCGAATCAGGAATTCATGAGGAATATACATTCCCTTCAGAGGATAACTATAGCCTTGTCAAAAACAGGAAGTTGACAGAAGAGTTTGGCTTATACTTCGTATGTAATGATCGGATTATAGTTGCCAGTAGTACAGAAAAGATACATGGATGGACTGCTAAGTGGCACGCAGAGTACAACGGGTTCGTATGCTGGATAAGATTTACTTCCGAAGATGCGGGATTACTTCCTTGGAATACAGCAAAAACCGCTCTAAAAACAGACAGTACAATCTTCCTTAAGATCAGAGATCAGCTAGCACCTATTGCAAACAAATATCGTTCTGATATTAAGGCAAGGTATACGAAGAAGAAAGGCACTGCGAACACCAGATCTAATACTTCAAAAAGCAAAGCAAAGGCAACTCAAAGAGTTGACGCTTTAGATAATAAAACTAACGAAACGGCCTTAGTAGAACCCTCACAAGATAACTCTTCTAATAAAAACTTTCACTCAGTAGATTCAAATAGAGTTTTCAGGGCAGAGACTAAAGTTCCAGAGTCCACAGAAATTTTGACTCGCCTGAATCAACTTGACTCTAAAAAGCTTGGGAACTTGTATAAGTCTTTATGTAGTATTTCATTAGTCTCTCATTCTGCCCTAATGTATGTAGGGGCTTGGTCTTTCTTTGAATCTCTCTCTACCTTAATAGGTAAACCTGCAACAGAGGACATGCCAGCCTTCCTCAACAAGAAGACAAATGAATGGTTTTCGGATAGATCCGAAAAGGGGACATATAAAACGGCTATTAGTCATGTGAATCAAGAAGGGAATTCAACCAAGCATCATGGTGTTCACTATCGTACTGATGCCAAGCAATTAGCGAATACTTTTGAAACACTAGAACCACTAATTCTTAAGGCTCTAGACCTAGCAATTGAAAAGAAGCAAGCATCCAAAGCGTCGTAGATACGTGATTATCTATAGCAAAAAGCAGCCATATGGCTGCTTTTTTGTTTCACGTCTCATGAAATTACCGTATCACAAGTTTGAAGCGTTTCACTATTCACGAAACTCGACAGGCGCGCCCTGAAATCAGATATCCAGGTTCGCCACGCTCAATGCGTTGGACTCGATAAAGTTACGACGCGGCTCGACTTCATCCCCCATCAGGGTAGTGAATAGCTGATCAGCTGCGATCCCATCTTCAATTGTAACCTGAAGCATACGACGCGCATCCGGGTCCATAGTAGTTTCCCACAACTGCTCTGGGTTCATCTCACCCAAACCCTTATAGCGCTGGATGCTGTGACCACGGCGTGACAGGTCGAGTAACCAGTTCAAACCTTCTTCAAAGTCAGTCAGCTCTTTCACGCGCTCGCCACGCTTGAAGTACGCACCCACTTCGATCAGCGATTTAAGCGTGTCCGCCATATCGGTGATCTGCGTGTATTCGCGTGATTTAAAGAAATCACCACCAAAGAGGTAGTCATGGTCAACACCATGCTGGGTGACAACCACTTTAGGTACAAAACGGCTGTGCTCTTTGTCTTCGGCAACAACGCAGTGATACTGAATCGCTTTATCACTCACATCAGCCAGTTGATCGTCCAGTTGATCACACCATTCAGACACCGCAGCCTGATCAGTGAGCTGATCGCCTGCCAGCGCTGGCAACGACAGCATTGATTTCAAAGCGACCTGAGGGAACAAACGGTTAAGACGGGCAAAGGTCCGCATCACCGCACGGTAATCCTGCACAACGGTTTCCAGCTGATGACCGCCAATTCCCGGCGCGTCCGCATTAACGTGCAGCGTAGTGCCGTCGAGTGCGCCTTGCAGCAGGTAGTTGTCCAGCGCTTCATCATCTTTCAGGTACTGCTCTTGCTTACCTTTTTTGATCTTGTACAGCGGTGGCTGTGCAATATAGATGTGACCACGTTCGATCAGTTCCGGCATCTGACGGAAGAAGAAAGTCAGCAACAGAGTACGGATGTGCGAACCATCCACGTCCGCATCGGTCATGATGATAACGCTGTGGTAGCGCAATTTATCCGGGTTATATTCTTCGCGACCGATACCACAACCCAGTGCGGTGATCAGTGTGCCCACCTCGGCAGAGGTCAGCATCTTATCAAAGAGCGCTTTTTCGACGTTGAGGATCTTACCTTTCAGCGGCAGGATCGCCTGCGTCTTACGGGCACGACCCTGTTTCGCGGAACCGCCTGCAGAATCACCCTCCACCAGGTACAGTTCAGAGAGGGCGGGATCCTTCTCCTGACAGTCTGCCAGCTTACCCGGCAGACCTGCGATATCCAGTGCGCCTTTACGGCGTGTCATCTCACGCGCTTTTCGTGCCGCTTCGCGTGCACGAGCTGCATCGATCATCTTAGAGACAACCGCTTTAGCATCCTGTGGATTTTCTTGCAGGAATTCGGACAGTTTCTCACCCATGATCTGCTCTACCGCGGTTTTTACCTCGGAGGAAACCAGCTTGTCTTTGGTCTGGGAAGAGAACTTAGGATCAGGCACTTTAACCGAAATAATCGCCGTCAAACCTTCACGACTGTCGTCACCCGTGGTGCTGACCTTGCCGCCTTTGTTCATGCTTTCTGATTCAATGTAACTGTTCAGACAGCGTGTCAGAGCGGTGCGGAAACCAGACAGGTGAGCACCACCGTCGCGCTGTGGAATGTTGTTGGTAAAGGTATGGATGCTCTCCTGGAAACTGTCGTTCCATTGCATCGCGACTTCTACACCAACGCCATTCTCGTGCATGGCTGTGAAGTGGAACATATTGTTAACGGTGGTTTTTTTGCTGTTGAGGTATTCAACAAACGCACCCAATCCACCTTCATATTCAAAAACATCTTCGCGACCGCTACGCTCGTCTTTCAAAACGATACGTACACCAGAGTTCAGGAACGACAGCTCGCGCAGACGTTTGGCCAGAATATCGTACTGATAGGAGATATTTTTGAAGGTTTCTTCAGATGGGAAGAAACGGACGCTGGTACCGCTGCTGTCCGTTTCACCAACTACCGCCAGTGGCGCCTGAGGCACACCATGCACATAGGTCTGTTCATGAACCTTACCGTTGCGGCGCACGGTTAAACGTAGCTCGCTGGAGAGGGCGTTTACAACCGAAACACCTACACCGTGCAGACCACCGGATACTTTATAACTGTTGTCATCAAACTTACCGCCAGCGTGCAGCACGGTCATAATAACCTCTGCTGCAGAAACGCCTTCTTCCTCGTGAATATCAGTCGGAATACCACGGCCATTGTCGTACACGGAAACACTCTCATCCGGATGGATGATTACATTGATCTCGCTGCAATAACCCGCCAACGCCTCATCGATTGAGTTATCTACTATCTCAAACACCATATGATGCAAACCGGTACCATCATCAGTATCACCGATGTACATACCTGGGCGCTTTCTTACAGCATCAAGCCCCTTCAGGACCTTAATACTGGAAGAATCATAATCTTGGTTATCACCGCTCATTCAAGTCTCCTAACGCGTTTATAGGGGCGTTACACTTCCATCATTTATGCTGTAATGCAGCACATCTGTGTTCGGTTGCCACTGATAGGACAGGGCGCGCGAATCTACACAGGTAATAAAACACTGACTGGCCATCTGCTCTACAAACTCACAGAACAATTGACAGTGAGTCGCATCAAGCTCCGACGGCAAGTCATCAATCAGATAAATACAGGGGCGTCCGGTCATCCGGTGAAAGAGTGCGCCCTGTGCCAGCTTAAGGGCACTGACGGCCAGTTTTTTCTGCCCGCGCGACAATCGCTCAGCGGCAGTGTGACCATCAACTTTAACCCGCAGGTCGGCGCGTTGAGGTCCAGCGCTGGTAAAACCCTGACGCAGATCGCGTTCAAAGTTAGTCGCCAAAAGTTCATCCAGCGGCTTCTTTAAATCCCAGCCCGGTGAGAAACCCAGACTTAGACTCTGACCCGGTAACAGCTTCTCAACAATCTGTTCAAACTCCGGTGTCAGCAGTTGCAGATACTCCTGTCGCAGGCGGGTAATTTGCTCGGCAAAGCCTACAAATTCATGGTCCCACGCAGCACGCATCTGATGCCCAATCTTACCACATTTCAGTAGCGTGTTGCGCTGTTTCAGGACTCGCCTGAAACCTCTCCAGAGCTGAATAAAGGCCTTATCAGCATGGAATACACCCCAATCGATAAATTGTCGCCGGATTGAAGGTGAACCATCCAGCAAATCGAAGGTTGCCGAGTCGATTACCTGTAGCGGCACCAGCTCAGCAAGGGATGCAAGATCAATATCTGACCCGGCAAAACGCACCCGCGTCTGTCCCTCCAGATTACGTTCCACACCCAATGTTTGCTCAACACCTTGTGCAAGCGAATCAACTTTTCCTTGTACGGTTGCGGCGGGATCACCGGCCGCAATCAGGTGGCGCACTTTGCTGGTACGAAAAGACCGTGCTAGGCCAAGCAGATGGATCGCCTCCAACACACTGGTCTTGCCACTGCCGTTGGGGCCGGAAAAGATGTTAATGCGGGTAGACGGAGTAATACTGACAGATGAAAGATTACGTACGGAACGTATGTTCAGGCGGGAGATGGTCATGGAGGATTCTGAAAGGGCGGATCAGCAGACCTTGAATCTGCTGATCCGAACGCAATTACATACGCATTGGCATGACAACGTACACGCTGCCATCTTCGTCAAAGCTTTCTACCAGCGCACTGCTATTCGGGTCTGCAACCGTGAAACGCACCACGTCAGAGTTAATGATCGAAAGCACGTCCAGCAGGTAGTTCACGTTGAAACCGATTTCCAGGGAGTCGCCCTGATAATCTACCGCTACGGTTTCTTCCGCTTCTTCCTGTTCCGGGTTATTCGCCATCACCTGAAGGTAACCGTCACTCAGCGATAAACGCACACCACGGTACTTTTCGTTGGACAGGATAGCGATACGGCTGAAGACCTGACGCAGCTCCTGACGATCACCCAGCATAATCTTATCGCCATTACGCGGAATAACACGCTGGTAATCCGGGAATTTACCGTCGACCAGTTTAGAGGTGAAGATAAAGTCACCCACATGGGCACGGATATGCGTTGCACCAATCACCAGACGCAGAGGCTCATCACCTTGCTGTAACAGGCGCGCCAGCTCAAGGATACCTTTACGCGGTACGATGATCTGATGTTGAACAGACTCATCCACTTCCACGTCAGACACACACGTCGCCAGACGGTGGCCATCGGTTGATACAGAACGCAGTTGACCGTTCGCAATCTCCAGCAACATACCGTTCAGGTAGTAACGAACGTCCTGCTGCGCCATGGAGAAGCCGGTTTTATCAATCAGCTTACGCAATTGATTCTGGGAAATCGTCAGGTCCAGCGTTTCCGGACCGTCTTCCACATTCGGGAACTCTGCCGCTGGCAGGGTCGACAGGGTAAAACGGCTACGGCCTGTCTTAATCACCATCTTCTGGCCTGACAGCGCCAGCTCGATGCGCGCCTCGTCCGGCAGAGACTTACAAATATCCATCAGCTTACGTGCAGGCACTGTGATTGAACCGGCTTCAGCAGGCTCATCCAGCGTTACACGGCCAACCAGCTCAACCTCAAGGTCAGTACCGGTCAGGGACAGCTGATCACCCTCGGCCACCAACAGTATGTTGGAGAGTACCGGCAGCGTCTGACGACGTTCAACAACACCCGCCACCAACTGCAAAGGTTTGATTAACGCTTCACGCGAAATAACAAATCTCATCGGTTTTCCACCTTAATTTCGAACGGTACCACTACGCCGTAAGATGACGCAGTAAATTCTTATAATCTTCTCTGATGTCCGTATCACTTTCCCTCAGCTCCTTAATCTTACGACATCCGTGGAGCACGGTGGTGTGATCTCGTCCGCCAAACGCATCACCAATCTCAGGCAAACTGTGGTTGGTCAGCTCTTTCGCCAGACTCATAGCAACCTGACGGGGACGTGCAACAGAACGGCTGCGGCGCTTGGATAACAGATCAGCTACTTTGATCTTGTAATAGTCAGCCACAACACGCTGAATATTATCAATACTAACCTGTTTATCCTGCAATGCCAGCAGGTCTTTAAGCGATTCTTTAATAAAAGGAATTGTGATCGCATTGCCGGTGAAATGTGCGTTCGCAATAACCCGTTTCAAGGCGCCTTCCAACTCACGTACATTGGAGCGAATTTTCTGGGCCAGGAAGAAGGCAGCGTCGTCGGGCAGGGATACTTTGGCTTCCACTGCTTTGCGCATCAGTATAGCAACACGGGTTTCCAGTTCAGGCGGTTCGATCGCGACGGTTAAACCCCAACCGAAACGGGACTTAAGACGCTCCTCAACCCCTTTGATCTCTTTTGGATAGCGGTCACTGGTCAGAATCATCTGTTGACCGCCTTCAAGCAGAGCATTGAAGGTATGGAAAAACTCTTCCTGTGAACGCTCTTTGCCCGCAAAGAACTGAATATCATCAATCAGCAGCGCATCGACCGAGCGATAGTGACGTTTAAAGTCGTTGATCGCATTCAGCTGCAGTGCCTTAACCATATCTGCGACAAAACGCTCAGAGTGCAGATAAACAATCTTCGCATTCGGGTTGTACTTACGCATCTCGTTACCCACTGCGTGCATCAGGTGGGTTTTACCCAGACCAACGCCGCCGTAGATAAAGAGAGGGTTATAAGAGCTACCCGGGTTATCTGCCACCTGACGGGCCGCAGCCAGCGCCAGTTGGTTCGACTTACCCT
>NZ_JBFGYC010000180.1:0-6877 GCF_041587635.1 Pontibacterium sp.
CCCCTGCGTGAGCGTATTGAAGATATTCCTGTGCTGCTTGAGGAGATGGTACGGCGTGCCGATGCCCAGGGCTTAGGTAAGGTGATTTTTCACTCGAGTGCGTTGCGGTCACTGCAACTGCATCCTTGGCAGGGCAACGTTCGTGAACTGTCCAATCTTGTTGAGCGTTTAGTGATTATGTATCCCGATGGGGTGGTGGGTGTCTCTGAATTACCCGCAAAATTCCGACACATTGAAGAGCCTGATCCAGACCGTTATCAACAGAAACTGGATTTTGGCCAAGTCCCAGAGCATCCGGTAGCGGATCTTGCTGTTTCCGGTGAATGCCTGTTGCCGGAAAGCGGCCTGAATCTAAAAGAGTATTTAGAGCGACTGGAGCGGGCTTTGATTGAGCAGGCACTGAATAGTTGTGAGAGTGTTGTCGCACGCGCTGCCGAAAAGTTGCAGGTACGTCGGACCACATTGGTTGAGAAAATGCGTAAGTATGGCATTCAGCGGAAGTAATGATTGATGGATAAGTTGGTTGCGGCTGAAGCTCGAATTGCCGAACTAGAAACACAAGTTTTGCAGCTGGAGCATCAGTTAGAAAAAGAGCGTCAGGCGGAGTCGGACGAGTCCAAACGGCTGGCCTCCAAAATGCGTCAGTTGCTTGATCTTCTTCCGGCAGGTGTTATCCAGATTGGCGGGGACGGTGTGATCTCCGACTGTAACCCGGCCGCGGAGGAGTTGTTGGGAGGTCAGTTGCGCGGTGAGTTATGGATCGCAGTAATTCAGCGTTGCTTCGCGCCGCGCAGTGATGATGGTCATGAGGTCTCATTACACGATGGGCGGCGGGTCAGTCTGGCAACACGAGCGATGGATAACGAGCCGGGACAACTGGTGCTCCTGACCAATCTGACGGAAACACGATTGCTGCAGGATCGATTGTCTCACTATCAGCGCCTGTCCGAGATGGGACGGATGATGGCATCGTTAGCTCATCAGATTCGGACGCCTTTATCGGCTGCCTTGCTGTACGTTGATCATCTGTCGCGAACCGATATCACCCTTGAGCAGCGCACCAAATTTACTGCTAAAGTGAAATCCCGTCTGACTCACCTCGAAAAGCAGGTGAGGGATATGCTGGTGTTCGCGCGTGCTGAAACCCGGTTGGATGATCAGCTCACAACGGAACAGTTGTTCAGCGACATTGAGGATCAGCTGGATGTGCCGTTAACGTCGTTTGATGCCGATTGTGACTGTATTAACCATGCGCCGGGGTTATCCATTCAGTGCAACAAAGATGCATTGTTAGGGGCGATTATTAATCTGGTTGAGAATGCGTTGCAGGCGACGGGCGAAGGGGCTGAACTCACACTGTCTTTGTCGACTGACAGTGGAAACCTGTGGATCAATGTTGAAGATCACGGACCTGGGATGGATGACGAAACACTGAGTCGGGCGATGGAGCCATTTTATACGACCAAGTCCCACGGTACCGGGCTTGGTTTGGCGGTTGCTCAGGTTGTGGCGATGGCACATCACGGTCAGTTCGAGCTTCAGTCGTCGCTGGGTGAAGGAACAACGGCGTCAATAATTATGCCAGCGCAGTCGGCTGGTTGAGTGGTATAGCGGTAGATAGAGTATATGACAGCCCGAATTCTGATTGTTGAAGATGACAGCGCGTTGCGAGAAGCGCTCTGTGACACCCTTGAGTTAGCCGGCTTCGAATATGTGGCGGCAGAAAGTGGTGAGGCCGCGCTGAGTCTGTTGGCTGAAACTCACGTTGAGATGGTTGTGACCGACGTCAATATGCCAGGGATTGACGGTCATGCGTTGCTTGAGCGGATTAAACAGTTGCAGCCGGGTTTACCCGTCATGTTGATTACGGCCTTCGGGCAGGTGCATAAGGCGGTCGAGGCCATACAGGCGGGTGCGGTTGATTACCTGATGAAGCCGTTTGAGGCGCAAGCTCTGGTGGAGGCTGTGCGGCGCTACGCGCAGGGCTCCCTGAGTGTTGAAGAGTCTGAAGAGCCGGTTGCTGACGAAACCAGCAGTAAACAGTTGCTCCAACTAGCACGTCGTGTGGCCGCGAGTGATTCAACCGTGATGATTACCGGCGAATCAGGAACGGGTAAAGAAGTGCTGGCACAATATATCCACCGCCACTCTTCTCGCCGTAAAGCGCCGTTTGTCGCGATTAACTGTGCTGCTATCCCTGAGAATATGCTGGAAGCGACGCTGTTTGGTTATGAGAAAGGCGCGTTTACCGGTGCTTATGCCGCCACACCGGGTAAGTTTGAACAAGCCAATGGCGGAACCCTGTTGCTTGATGAGATCAGTGAGATGGATCAGGGCTTGCAGGCCAAGTTGTTGCGTGTGTTGCAGGAGCAGGAAGTTGAACGGCTAGGCGGACGTAAGCTGATCAAGCTGGATGTGCGTGTATTAGCGACGAGTAACCGGAAGCTCGAAACCTATGTGACGGATGGCAAGTTTCGCGAAGACCTCTATTACCGCCTGAATGTCTTTCCATTGCAGTGGAAGCCACTACGCGAGCGGCGAGCGGATATTGTCCCTTTGGCCGATCGGTTGTTAGCGAAATACTGTACTAAGATGGGGCGGGCACCTGCGTTGTTCAGTCCGGATGCCCAGCAGGCGCTGACGCAGCATAATTGGCCGGGCAATGTCCGGGAGTTGGATAATGTTGTGCAGCGTGCGCTGATTATGCAGGCCGGTACGGCAATCAGTGCGACCGATTTATTACTCAATCCTGATTCGGTGTCCTCTGAACTTTGTCATCAGTTCGAGGATCCTGTGGCAGACGTCGATGTGGATGACAATAATCAGCTTGGGGCTGATCTCCAGCAGCATGAATTTCAGCTGATTATCGATGCGCTCAAAGCAACGGGCGGAAGCCGTAAAACTGCCGCGGAAAACTTAGGAATCAGTCCTCGAACGTTACGTTACAAATTAGCCCGGATGCGCGAAGCGGGTCTGGATCTTGATAGATTGCTTGGAAAGTAGGGCTGTTTAGGATATCGCGTTTTTTGAGGCTTTAAGACCCTGGGAAGTTGTGGATTTAACGGCCTGAGAGGGTTTTTAGCGGCAAGATCAGCTCTGTTTAAAGACCTTGTATGGTTGCCCCTGAGGGCGGCAGAAAACCTAACCAAGACCAATGTCTTAGGCCGGATAGACCAATGTCTAATTCAGGCGGTGAGTGCCGTACGGGTATAAAACTTACCAGTTAACGGACACACGAAACGCCTTAATAAGAAGTATAAGGACCTGATGCTGTTTATCAGGTCTAAAAAAGGGCTAACGGATTCCAAGAATTAAAATAATTTACAGCTAAGGGCATCACGATGAGTGAAGAAAAGGTATATCCAGTTTCTCCTGAAATTGCAGCGGAAGCTCACATCGACAACGATAAGTATCTGGCGATGTACGAGCAGTCTGTAAACGACCCGGATGCATTCTGGGGCGAAGCCGGTAAGCGTCTGGATTGGTTTAAGCCGTACACGAAAGTTAAGAACACTTCCTTTGATCCGCACAATGTTGATATCCGCTGGTTCGAAGACGGTACGCTGAACGCATCTTACAACTGTCTGGATCGCCACCTGGAAACCCGTGGTGATCAGGTAGCAATCATCTGGGAAGGTGATGACCCTAGCGAATCTGAAAATATTACTTACCGTGATCTGCACGAGCGCGTATGTAAGTTCTCCAATGCTTTGAAAGCACGCGGCGTTGAAAAGGGTGATGTTGTTACCCTGTACATGCCAATGATCCCTGAAGCTGCGGTTGCCATGCTGGC
Organism: Pontibacterium sp.; assembly: GCF_041587635.1. NCBI lineage: Bacteria > Pseudomonadati > Pseudomonadota > Gammaproteobacteria > Oceanospirillales > Oceanospirillaceae > Pontibacterium > Pontibacterium sp. The sequence goes on from NZ_JBFGYC010000180.1 coordinate 3,794, forward strand.
ATGTACCCGTATCGGTGCTGTGCACTCTATCGTTTTCGGTGGTTTCTCTCCGGAAGCACTGGCAGCGCGTATTGAAGGTGCAAACTCCAAAGTAGTTGTGACCTCAAACTACTCTTTGCGTGCAGGTAAGTCTGTTCCTCTGAAAGACAACGTGGATAAAGCACTGCAGCATGATGCGGCGAAAGCCTGCGTTGACAGTGTGATTGTTGTTAAGCGTGTCGACAAAGATGTTGCATGGAACGACAGTGTTGATGTTTGGTACGAAGATCTGGTGGCTGAAGCGTCTGCAGAATGTGCTGCAGAGGAGATGGAAGCAGAAGCACCGATGTTCATTCTGTACACCTCTGGTTCAACGGGTGCGCCAAAAGGTCTGAAGCACACGACCGGTGGTTACATGGTGTATGCGTCCATGACGCATGAATACGCTTTCGATTACAAAGAAGGTGATATCTACTGGTGTACTGCGGATGTGGGTTGGGTAACCGGTCATAGCTACATCGTTTACGGTCCGCTGGCGAACGGCGGCACCTCTTTGATGTTTGAAGGCGTGCCTAGCTACCCGGATAACAGCCGTTTCGGTCGTGTTATCGAGAAACACAAAGTTAACCAGTTCTACACGGCACCGACTGCAATTCGTGCACTGATGCAACAGGGTGAAGATGTACTGGGTGATTCTGACCTGTCTACCCTGCGTATTCTGGGTTCTGTAGGTGAGCCGATCAACCCCGAAGCGTGGGAATGGTATCACCGTATTATCGGTCAGGGTCGTTGCCCAATCGTTGATACGTGGTGGCAGACTGAAACTGGCGGCATGATGATCCTGCCTCTGCCTGGTGCGACTGCCACTAAGCCGGGTTCTGCTACCCGTCCATTCTTCGGTGTACAGCCTGCGTTGCTGGATGCGGAAGGTAATGAGCTGGAAGGTGCTGTCGATGGTAACCTGGTACTGAAAGATTCCTGGCCTGGTCAGAGTCGCTCAATCTGGGGCGATCACGAACGCTTTATCCAGACATACTTCTCTACCTACAAAGGTGTTTACACCACGGGTGATGGTGCGCGTCGTGATGAAGACGGTTACTACTGGATCACCGGCCGTGTTGATGACGTAATCAACGTATCGGGTCACCGTATGGGCACCGCAGAGGTTGAGTCTGCGCTGGTTGCACATGAAGCAGTTGCTGAGGCGGCTGTAGTGGGCTATCCACACGATGTGAAGGGTCAGGGTATCTACGTTTATGTAACCCTGCAGTCTGGCTTTGAGCAGTCTGATGAGCTGTTGAAAGAGCTGCGCATGCACGTGCGTTCTGAGATCGGTCCAATTGCATCTCCAGACCTGATTCAGTTTGCACCAGGCATGCCGAAAACCCGTTCTGGTAAAATCATGCGTCGTATCCTGCGTAAGATCGCTGAAGATGATTTCGGTGCACTGGGTGATACCTCTACACTGGCTGACCCAACGGTTGTTGATGATCTGATCGAAAATCGAATGAACCGTAAAGGCTAATCGTTCCTGACAGCCTGATACTTGAAACTCCCACCCGGTTCTGCCTGGTGGGAGTTTTTGTATTAACGGTGTTATGATGGAGCCGGGATTAAGTTGCAGTACAGGAACTTGCACTGTCAGAGGTGTAAGAGGGGGGTAGTAAACGCATGCAGCTAGCACAAAAAATAATTATTGCCGATGATCATCCGCTGTTTCGAGCAGCGTTGAAGCAGGCAGTGGCACAGGCAGTGCCTGGTGTAGCAACAGTAGAAGCTGATTCATTGGCGGCTGTGCAGGAAGCAGTAGATCAGAATCCTGACGCAGACCTGGTGTTGCTGGACATTCATATGCAGGGTACGAATGGCTTTTCTGGGTTGGTGTTCCTGCGAGGACAGAACCCGGGGATTCCTGTCGTAGTTGTATCGGGTAGTGAACAGCCACATGTTATGAAGCGCGCGCTTGACTATGGTGCGTCTGGTTTTATCCCGAAATCTGCACCACTAGAAACCATCTCCGACGCGATCAAAGCTGTACTCGAAGGTGAGGAGTGGTTGCCGCAAGAAGTTGCGGACAATCTGGGTGATGTAAGCGAAGAAGATCAGAAATTTGCCGCCGCGTTGGCCGCCCTTACACCACAGCAGTTCCGTGTATTGACGATGCTAACCGAAGGTCTGTTGAACAAGCAGATTGCTTATGAGCTGAATGTTTCTGAAGCGACCATTAAGGCTCATGTAACCGCTATTTTGCGTAAGTTGGGCGTTCACAGTCGTACGCAGGCTGTTATCGCTGCTCAGCGTCTTGGTGTAGAGCCACCGAAGACGGATGTAGAGTAAATACCGCTTAAACTCGGATCGATTGTAAAAGGTGCCTGATGGCACCTTTTTTTGTGCCTGTATTTACTCCGTAGCCAGTGCGCGGGCATTGGCGATGAGTTTGTTGATAATGGCGCGCAGTGCTGCAGGCCGGATCGGTTTCGTCAGGAGTTGGGCGCCCGCTGCGGCAATGTCGGTTTTAACCTCTTCAGTTCGGTCGGCAGTGATGACGACAGCAGGTATGTCGCGATCAGTGAGTATCTGTATCTCTTTGAGTGCATTGACCCCGGTATCTGTTTCGGACAGGTGGTAATCCGCCAAAATAATGTCAGGTTCAAAATGTTCCTCCTGAATGCGGGCGATCGCTTCATTGCCTGAAATGGCCACGGCAACCTCGCAGGACCAGCCACCCAGCAGTGCACTCATGCCTTCCAGTATTTTCGGTTCGTTATCGATCACCAGTACGCGTACACCATTAAGCCCCTTGCTGCGTATCCAGCCACGGTTTTCTGGTTTTTGTTTGACGGCATTCTCGGCGACGCCCAGCGGAACCTCGACGCTGAATACGGTGCCCTTGGTTGGCCAGGAGCGTACACGCAGACGGTGTTCCAGCATACGGGCGATGCGTTCAGTGATGGCGAGTCCCAGGCCAAGTCCTTGAACTTGAGAGTGTTTTGGATTGTCGATGCGCCGAAACTCCTCAAATACCTCTTTGAGTTTACTCTGTGGAATGCCTACACCGGTGTCCCATACTTCGAATCGTAGTTTTTTTCCGCGTTTACGGCAGCC
>NZ_JBFGYC010000181.1:0-6821 GCF_041587635.1 Pontibacterium sp.
GTCCCGTGATCGACTTCGGCTGGATGATGACCATCGGCGTTGCTGCGGCACTGCTCATGGCCTTCAGTTTACTACCTGCCTGTTTGCTGCTCATACCAAAAGGTAAAAGCGAAATCAGCAGCAAAAGCAGACCGCTAACCCACCACTTCGCTCGTATCACCGATCACTATGGAACATCCATATTGATCGTCAGCGGAATATTGTTCATTGCCAGCGTCTTCGGCATCGCCCGGTTACAGGTGGAGAACCGTTTCATCGACTACTTCGACGATACCACCGAGATCTATCAGGGCATGCTGGTAATCGATCAGGAGCTGGGCGGTACCATCCCGCTGGATATCCTGCTCAGGGCTCCAACGCAAGACCACCCTGACCATCAGGTGTTCGATACGCCTGAGGCTTCCCCCTTTGACGATGATCCTTTCGCGGATGACCCCTTTGACGACAATCCATTTGCCGATGAGCGTTCTGCTGAGCAAAGCAGCTACTGGTTCAGCCGCGCCGGTCTGGAAGAGATCGATCGAATCCAGCGTTTCCTCGAATCTCTGGACGAGACCGGTAAAGTGATGTCGCTCAACTCGCTGTATCAGGTATTCAAAGACATCACCTCAGAGGAACTGGATGATTTCCAGCTAACCCTGCTACGCAGGAACCTGCCACAGAACGTAAAGACACTGCTTATTGCCCCCTATCTCTCCGATGATGGTCAGGAGACCCGTATATCATTGCGCGTGATGGAAACCAGCAAGGGATTAAAACGTGGAGAGTTACTGCACAAGATCGAGCTTTTCCTGCAAAAAGAGATGGGCTATCAGCCTGATCAGGTAAGCCAAACCGGGATGCTGGTCCTGTACAACAATATGCTGCAAAGCCTGTTCGGCTCCCAGATCGCCACGCTGGGTGCTGTGTTTGTTGCCATCACCCTGATGTTTACCCTGTTATTCCGCTCCCTCTACCTGGCCGTTATCGCCGTCACCCCTAACCTGCTCGCGGCAGGCATCGTGTTGGGCGGCATGGGCTGGGCCGGAATTCCGCTTGATATGATGACCATCACCATTGCGGCGATCACCGTCGGCATCGGTGTGGATGACACTATTCATTACATCCACCGCTTTCAGAAAGAGTTTCAAAAAGATCATAACTACTGCGCCACCATGTATCGCTGCCATAACAGCATCGGCAAAGCGATGTTTTATACCTCAGTGATTATCATCGCGGGCTTTGCCATTCTCTCTCTGTCCAACTTCACCCCCACTATCTATTTTGGCCTGCTAACCGGACTGGCGATGTTTTCCGCCCTGATCGGAGCCTTGCTACTGTTGCCGCAACTGATCATTGCGCTCAAACCCCTGGGGCCGGAGACAACAAGTCAGGTCTAGGGAACCTGCGAACAAGCCCGAGACTTTCTCTGCGGGGGCATAACACGTGTCAACGCAGCAACATCCCGCCCCGCATGGCGACCAAAATGATTTTAGTGCCCCTGCGGAAAGACGTTGTCTCCTATGCTTAGAGTGTCTACAAAACATTCAAATTGAGATCACATGATGTGAGGCATCATATGGACTGCTTATTCTGCAAAATCATCGCCAAAGAGATCCCATCGGATATCGTGTATGAAGACGACAGACTGGTCGCGTTCCGAGATATAAATCCTCAGGCCCCTAGCCATGTGCTGATCATTCCACGCCAACATATAGCCACCTTGAACGACTTAACCGAAAGTGACGGCATGTTGATCAGCCATACCGTACTGACCGCGAAACAACTCGCTGATCAACTGGGGCTAGCCCATCACGGTTATCGACTGGTCTGGAACTGCAACGCACACGGCGGACAGGAAGTGTTTCATATCCATTTGCACCTGCTGGGTGGCCGCGCGATGCATTGGCCTCCGGGCTAATCCGTCCGTTAGCATCTCTCTATGGCTAGCAGGGGGAAACGTATGTTTCGAAAAGCACTGATCAACATACTGCTAAATAATCCAATGAGCATAAAGGAACTGGCCCTGTTGCTCGATGAACATCCCAAGGACATAGAGGACGACCTTCAGCATCTACAACAAAGCTTACGCAACCTGCCTTACCAGATGTTGATAGAACCGGCATGCTGCAATAAGTGTGACTTTCTGTTCCAAAGCGACAAGCTTCACAAGCCGGGCAGATGTCCGCAATGCCACGGCACCTGGATCAGCGAACCTCTGATCAGCATCGAAGAGGACGAGGCCAATGAATCGTGCGCATAATCAGGGCTATGTACCTTGCTCTCCCGAACAGATCAACCAAGAACATCTGACCAATATACGCCGCGTGCTGATTTTCGGTGAGACCGGCGCAGGAAAATCCACCCTGGCCAACCAATTGAGTCAGCACGTATTAGCTGCCGGGCGTCTCGTCACTTTACTGGATACCGACCCCGGCTCGCCCGCTTTTGGCATCCCGGGGGCTCTCTGTCTGATGACCCCGGAAATATCAACAGACTATCAGCACGGTTGGATTCTGCAGGACTTCGAAGCACTTTGCAGTTTGGATGCCGGGCGGTTTCGCTTACCGCTTATTGATGCCGTCAGAACACTGCTTTCCCGGTTACCCCAGATAGAGAACGACCTACTGATTATCGACGCACCCGGCGTCAGCCGATGTATTGCCGGTGCAGAACTCCTGCCTGCCCTTATCGCCGCCACATGTGCCGACCTGGTGCTGGTATTGATCCCTGAGGGTCAGCCTCCCCCGCTATCCAGTGAACTGAGCACCAGCGGTATCAGATCATTGTTTATTGCTTCCCATACCAACGCCCACAAGCCTGAAAAGGCCGCCATCAGGTCTACCCGCACTCAGAAGTGGCAACAGCACCTGACGCATGCCGTTGAACACACCTTCCGACTAGATGACACTACTTTACTCGGTACTCCGCCGCCGCTGGAAGCGCCCGATGTCTGGGAAGGACGGCAAATTGCCCTTCTGCACAAACAACGAACCGTTACCCTGGGCCAGGTGCTCGGCCTAAGCGGCAATACACTGCGCATACAGGCACCTCAATACGATAAAAACCTGACTATCGATCAGTGGTTGCTAAGGGATGCTTTGTATACCCATGCACAAGGGTTACATACCGCGGTCCCCGAGCGCTCATCATCTATGCCTGCCAACCGGCATCCTCGACAGGTAGCGGTTATCGGCAAAGAGGCCCTGTTTGCTAAGTCACAGCAGGAACAGCGGAGTCCACCTCTTATGATGCGCGTGGGCCCAGTGGAGGCGACCATGGTGAACGGTGTCTTTGGCGATCCCCTTCTGTTGATACAGATGGGTCACCAAAAACGCTGCATCTTGTTTGATCTGGGTTATCACGGCCCCATCTGTGCCCGAACTGCACACCAGGTGACCGATGTATTTATCAGCCATACTCACATTGATCACATCTGCGGATTTCTCTGGCTACTGCGTTGTCGTATCGGTCATTATCCGCCGTGTCGACTTTTTGGTCCGCCGGGACTGGCGCACAATATTGCGGGAATGATCAGCGGGATTCTATGGGATCGCATAGGCGACAAGGCACCGGTCTTTGATATCTATGAACTGCATGACCAGGAGCTGCGCCACTGGCAAATAGCCGCCGGCACGCCCTTAAGTGAAGAGTTTCCCAGACAAGAGCTCAACAGTGACGTTATCTGGCAGGAACCGTTCTTCCGCGTACGCGCTGTCACGTTAGATCACACGGCAAAAGACAATATCAATCCATACACGCCGGTACTGGCGTACGCATTTGAGCCGTTACGTCAGGTCAACGTACGCAAGGACCAGTTGTCGGCCCTTGGTCTCACCGCCGGTCCCTGGTTACAGCAACTCAAAAAGCACGTGCTTAACGGTGAACAGGAAGCGTGCATTCGGATAGATGGCCATGTTTATTCAGTATCCGATCTGACCGATAAGGTGCTAATGAAGTGTGCGGGTAAAAAACTGGTCTACGCCACTGACCTGGCCGACACAGCAAACAATCGGGCCACCTTAATCTCGCTTGCTCACAGTGCCCATACGCTTTTTTGTGAAGCCTCATTTGTAAACGCGGATAGTGCCCTGGCCAAATTTACCGGACACTTAACCACTGGCGCATGCGGTGAGATTGGCCGCCTCGCTGCAGTCGAGCACCTGATACCCTTTCACTTTTCTGGACGGTACCAGCATGAGGCCCAGCGTATCTATCAAGAAGTGAGCTGTGCCTGCCCCCATACTCAGATCCCAACGCCTTAAGAATCGATGGGGTACGACGTGTAACTTGGGCTATTAGCTAATAACCTAGGCTAAAGCAGAAAACTCACCACGATAACCTGAGCCAGAAGCATCCCATCCAATGTTAGCCTCAGCAACTCGGTTATCCATCACTATCACACAAAGGTGTCGCCATTTGCTGATCAGCTAAAGCCTTCAGTTGCGTGACGCTATCAGGCCGCCCAAACAGGAATCCCTGAAGCTGATCGCAACCCAGGTTGCACAGGAACTGCTGCTGCTCTTCAGTTTCAACACCCTCTGCTACAACGCGTAGGCGCAGACTGTGGGACATACTAATGATTGCACGTACCAGATTCTCATCATCAGTATCACCCGGTACATCCATGATAAACGAGCGATCGATCTTAACGATGTCGACCGGCAATTTTTTCAGATACATCAGTGAAGAATAGCCGGTACCAAAGTCGTCCACGGCCAGCGTAACGCCCATCTCCCTGATCTCATTCAGTAGCGGGAGAAACTGATCGATGTTTTCCATCACATGGGTTTCAGTAATTTCCAATTCGAGCAGATGCGGAGGCAGCCCCGCATCGCTCAGCGCACGACCGATATCCTTAACCAGATCCCGCTCATGCAGTTGGCGAGGAGACAGGTTAACTGAGACCGCTAGCTGATAACCATCGGCATTCCATGCTGCAGCCTGCTTACAGGCTTCAAATAAGACAAAGCGCCCAAGCTGAACAATCAAATTAGACGCTTCTGCAATAGGGATAAATTCACCGGGCGATACTGAACCATGCACCGGATGGCTCCAGCGAACCAGTGCCTCAGCCCCGCGCATATGCTTACCGGTAATATCAAAGCGCGGCTGATATACGACAAATAGCTCGCTGTTATCGACCGCCTTACGAAGATCTTCTTCGTATTGATGACGTTGCTGATGGCGCGCGTTTATCACTTGGTCAAAGAACTGGATAATATCGCGGCCCTGGGCTTTTGCCTGGTACATCGCCAAATCGGCATGGCGCGTTAATGTGTCTACATCTTCACCGTCTTTACCGGCAATCGCAACACCGATACTCGCAGATGTAAAACACCGAATAGACCCCAGATCATAAGGTTTGCGTAACGCAGTGGTAATGCGTCGTGCAATAGGCTCAACCTGACTACGATCAGGTATGTCCCGCAGTATCACCGTGAACTCATCTCCCCCTAAACGCGAAACCGAATCTTTCAGGTTGACACAGGTACGTAATCGATCTGCCACCTGGAGCAGCAACTGGTCACCCACACTATGGCCGTAGGTATCGTTGATACTCTTGAAACGATCCAGATCAATGAACAACACCGCGGTAATAAACTGCGTATCACGGTTTAGCACCTTCTCCAATTGCTGGTTGAACAGACTGCGGTTCGGCAAACCGGTCAGATTGTCATACAGAGCCAAACGCTGAAGTCTTTGTTCAGCAACTTTCAAGTTGGTGATATCCCGGAACAGAATCACATAGCGATTTTCCCCCTCCATACCGGAGAGAAGCGTTGCTGATACAAGTACCGGTAACGAACTGCTATCCGCACACTCCAATGAGCACTCACCTTGCCATCGACTGGCGTGCTCCAATTGATGGAGAATATCCGGGTAAGCCGCCAGAAATCTGTGTGCAGCGGTCGTGATGTCACTCTCGCTGACACCACTCATCTCCATAAATGCGCGGTTTGAAGTCAGTACATCATGTTCCTCATCGAGAACGATGATGGCTTCGCCGGTCTCAGCAAACACCTGCTGGGCAAGCCTCAGTTGATCCTCTACCTGTTTAATACCGGTTATATCCGTCGCAATACCACCGATCGATTCGAGTTTTCCCTGATCACAAAAGATCGGAAACTTACTCACCAAAAAGGTGCAGAGTCCCTTATTGGTTTCAATCTTCATCTCATACTGAGTAGGGTGCTGGCTTTTTAATAGCTGCTGATCTGATTTCAGCACTAATGCCATCAAGTCATCGCTCAATACCCCTTGATCGCGCTTGCCGATCATCTGGGACGACGTCATGTTAAACAGTTCCGCCAGGCGTGTATTAACCAATTGGTAGCGCTGATCCATATCCTTGATGAATATAAGGCCCGGAGAATGATCGATAATACTGGATAAATGTTTGTCACGATCACGGATTCGCAGCAGCATTTTCTCAACCGCATTGCCCACTCGGATAAATTCGTTGAAACGCCCGCCTCTGAACGGCTGTGGCGAACCACTTTCAGGGATCTGTTCGGCATATTGAGTCAGGTAGGACAGCGAGCTACGTGTCAGATACTGAATGACCAGCATCGTGACAATACCAAGTACCATCACCAGCAATGCTGCGAAGGATAGGTTCGACACATAGGCATCCCTCAGAGCAAGGTAAGCATTGTTCGGCAACAAGGTACGAACACTGTAACTTTCGCTGTTGCCAATCCGTAGCGAATGCTCACGTAAGATGCTGTTTTCAGTCGTCAGTACACCCTTTGAGATCACTCCTGCGGCGTGTAAGTTACTCAACTGCTCGGGCGCGCCTTCCAGTTCGTCCAATAAGTGACTGCCAAGACTCAGGGAGA
>NZ_JBFGYC010000182.1:0-6794 GCF_041587635.1 Pontibacterium sp.
CGATCAGCAAACACTGCGTGAAATCTATCTTGCGTGCGATAAAGTGCAAGCGTCTAACAGTCTGCTGGATTACCTGCAGCGTCTGGTTCGTTACAGCCGTGAAGCCAAAGGCTTTGCATACGGTATCTCACCACGCGGTGCGCTGGCGTTGCTGCGCAGTGCCAAAACATGGGCCTATATGCATGGTCGCCAATATGTTGTGCCGGAGGATCTGCAAACGTTGTTGAAGCCTGTATTTGGTCACCGTTTACGGGCGGCTGAAGACTATGCCGAGCATGGTGGATTGGCGTTGGTGCAGCGATTGCTCAGTGAGGTCGATGTTGTCGGCTGAGGGGCAGCGGTTTGTCATGTTCGCTAAGCTTAGAAAAAGCCTGCGGCGGCCATTTGATCGCTGGGCAGCGCGCCGGCGTCCAAAGGGTCGTTCAATCGAACTGAATCAGAAACGTATTTTTATCTTCCCCAGTCGCTCCGGCTGGGGATTCATTTTCGTCTCGATCTTGTTGCTGCTCATCGGTGTGAACTACGAAAACAATCTGCTTCATGCGGTGGCGTTTTTACTGCTCAGTATTTTTGTGATTTCGATTATTCATACCTACAGCAATCTCTCCGGTATCAAGATTACAGCCATCAAGGGTTACCCCTGCTTTGCGGGTGAGCAAGCTGAATTTGAGTTGCGGTTAAGTGCCGGGGGTAAACGTGAGCGGGAAAACGTGCAGCTCGCATGGAAGGGGTGTCAGTCGCAAACCATTGAGATGATTGACCACTCCGGTTGCACGGTACGCCTCTATCACCCGGCCCCGGTACGTGGGCGATTACATCCGCGACCGTTGCTGATCGAAAGTATGTACCCGCTGGGGCTGCTAAGAGTCTGGAGTTGGCTTGAGGTGGATAGCAATGCTGTTGTGTATCCCAGTCCGCAAAAAAGCTTGAGACCGCAATCTTATATTCGTTCAGAGGGCGAGGGGCGGATGCAGTCATTGGATGGCGGAGAAGATTTTGCTGGGTTAGAGCAGTATCACCCCGGTATGCCGTTGCGTCATGTGGCTTGGAAAACCTATGCGCGTGGGCAGGGGCTGCACGCTAAAACGTTTCATGCTGAGCTGGATGAGCGGGTTTGGCTGGATTGGGATGCGTTGGCAGGCATGCCTACAGAAACACGGCTGTCCTGTTTGTGCTATCTGGTACTTCAGCTTGAAAAGCAGGGGGAGCATTACGGTCTGCGGCTACCGGGTAGGGATTTTGAGCCGGATCGTGGAGACAGTCATCGTCAGCAGTTACTGACTGCCTTGGCGCTGTTTCCGGGAGGAGTAGAGTGAGCGATCAATTTCGTTTGAGTCGCCCGGCGCTAATGTGGCAGTTCATTGCGATCATTGCAGTATTGGTGCCCCATTTAACTCACCTGCCTTTATGGGTTCCGGCGGCGATAGCGGGCACGATAGGCTGGCGGTTGATGGTTCACACGGGGCGTTGGTCATTTCCGCACTGGAGTGTACTCGCGCTATTTTCATTTCTGGCGTTTGGCGGGGTGTTTCTCAGCTATGGAGGTGTTGGTGGTGTCAACGGTATGGTGGCGCTGCTGATTGCAGGGTTTGGCCTGAAGTCGCTGGAGATCTACCGCCAACGTGATGCACTGTTGGTGGTCTACGTTGCCTATATTGTGGCGGGCAGTGCGCTATTATTTGATCAAAGTATCTGGATGGCGGCCTACGTGCTGGTGGCAATCCAGCTGACCACAGCCGCTTTGCTGGCCATCTACCAAACGCACAACGTGGACATGGGACGCCCATTCCGCAGCAGTGCAGTGATGATGATGCAGTCCCTGCCTCTGATGTTAGTGCTGTTTATCCTGATTCCGCGAATGGGACCGATATGGTCGCTTAAGATGGATGTGGGTGGGGCCAAGACCGGTCTATCTGAAACGATGTCGCCCGGTGATATCACCCATTTAACCCGTTCTTCAGACGTTGCATTCAGAGTGGAATTTAAGGGTGAGCCTCCTCCGCAAAGTGCGCTTTACTGGCGAGTGATGACGTACCCGGACTTTGACGGTCTCCGTTGGTATAAGGGTAAACAGCAGGATCCGCGTCCCCAGATTGCCGAGTCGCTGCAGATGAAGCAGCCGACATACCACTATTCACTGATGTTGGAGCCTACCGGGCGGACGTATATTCCCGCATTAGATATGCCAGTGTCTGTGCCGGATGGCGTGACACTCAATAAAGACATTACATTTCAGCGGAATCGCCCCATCAACACCCGAGAACAGATTGATCTTCACTCTGCTTCACAGTACCGCTTGGCGGTAAATAGCAGTGCACTGAACTACAGGCGGGAGTTGAGTTTGCCGCTCACCAATCCGCGCAGTCGAGAAACGGCGCGTGAATGGTACACCCGCGCAGGTTCCCCAGAGGCCTACATCCGAATGTTAATGGCGTTTTATCATCTCAACTTCACCTACACGTTGAGCCCGGGAAAACTGCAAGGGAACCAGATCGATCAGTTTATGTTTTCCAGCCAGAAAGGGTTCTGTGGACACTTCGCCGGTTCAATGGTGTTTATGTTGCGTTCTGTAGGTATCCCGGCGCGCGTCGTGGCAGGCTATCAGGGGGGGGAGTGGAATCCCTATGAGAAGTATTTGTTGGTGCGTCAGTATGATGCGCATGCATGGGTAGAGGCGTGGTTACCGGAAAAAGGTTGGGTTCGTTATGATCCGACTGCTGCAGTAGCGCCTGAGAGAATTGAAAGCCCTGCCGAAGAGCTGTTTTCAGAGCAGGAAAATTTCCTAGAAGACACCCCACTGGGAAGTTTACTTGTTGGTAAAGACAGCGTGCTTGCTGATCTATGGTTAAAGTGGGATGCATTTTCCTATGGCTGGCAGCAATGGGTGGTGAACTATCATCGCTATCAAAACGATTTTCTGACGCGTCTGTTAGGCGAAATAACGCCCCTGCGGGTTGCTTTGGCGTTGGTGCTTCCGTTTATGCTAGTGATGACGTTAGTTGCGTTACGGGTATTCTGGCACAGCTGGAACAACCCGAAAGACCCGCATGATCAGGCGCTGGAAAAACTGTCGCAGCGCTTGGAACGTAAAGCCGGGTTGGGTCGCAGTCCGGGAGAGACTGTAAAGCGATACTGTGAACGTGTGGCTGACGTGCGCCCAGATCTGGCGGAGGTACTCAGCCAGATTGCGGGTCGTTACGAGCAGATGCGATATGCTGAAACCGATCAGCTGGATGCCGGGAAAGAGCTGCTGGCTTGGGTGCGTCGATGCCATAGCAAAATTTAGGGCAGCTAATCCTCACTCTCAATCTGATAGCAGCGCAGCAACCCGCTGTTGTAACATCGGTACCACTTCATCTTCAAACCAGGGGTTGCGCTTTAGCCACAGCTGATTGCGAGGTGATGGGTGTGGCAGCGGGATGAAGCCTTCCCGGCACTCCGCCCATTGCTGTACGCGCTCAGTAAGCGTTTTGTAGTGGTCCTCAAGATAGTACTTTTGCGCATACTGACCGATCAACAGTGTGAGTTGGAGGTCTGGCATCTGCTCCAACAGGCTTGGATGCCAGAGCGGTGCACACTCTTTGCGAGGGGGTAGATCACCCGATTTTCCTTTACCCGGATAGCAAAAGCCCATCGGCATGATGGCAATCCGGGATTCGTCATAAAACTGTTCCGATTCAAGGTTTAACCACTGACGCAGGCGGTCACCGCTGGGATCATTCCACGGAATGCCGGTTTTGTGCACCCGGGTACCAGGGGCTTGTCCGATAATCATCAGACGTGCGCTGGATGAAGCGCGCACCACAGGGTTGCTACCTAAAGGCAGCTGTTTCGCGCAATATTCACAGGCGCGGATTTCGGCGAGTAAATTGTCCATCGGAATCAGGGACATTGAGCGAAAAGCCTCTGTGGGTTGTGGTTTGGCGATGTGCTTCTGATCCAAGTCTACTATGATAGCCCTCGCAACAAACTGCCAGCAGATAAATTTGATGACAACAGAACGCTTTGCCTACGAAATCGTGCGCAGTAAAAAACGTCGCACCGCCGCCATTAAAGTGGAGCCGGGCCAGGTCCGTGTACTGGTCCCGCATTGGGTGGATGATCGCTGGATTGAAGGCTGGGTTGCGGAGAAGCGTCACTGGATAATACAGAAACAACAGAGCCTTGCTGAGCAAGGACAAGCGTTTGAAATTCGTATTGCACAGCAATCTGAAATCCCGTTTCTCGGACAAACCTTAGTGCTTGATTGGCAGTATGGACCGCGCAACCATATAGAACGAAATGATGATCGATTACGGGTGACGTTATCCCGCCGTGGTAGCCGTCCTGAAGTTGAACGTGTGACCGATCTGGTTAAAAGCTGGTATCAGCAGCAAGCCCAAAGTTATCTGTCAGAGCGGATTCAACACTGGCAGCAGATTACCGGATTGGTTGCATCGGGTTTGACGATCAAGAGTTTTCGCCGCCGCTGGGGCAGTTGTGACAACCGGGGGCACGTCTCTTTGAACTGGCGGCTAGTCATGGCACCGGCCGATCAGGTGGACTATGTGATCGTCCATGAGCTGGCTCATCTCAAGCATTTCAACCACAGCAAGCGCTTCTGGGCGTTAGTTGCTACTTTTGTCGCACAATACAATACCTTAAGACTAGGGTTACAGTGCCGATATCCTTTGTTGTACTTCTGAAAGTACAGTTGCAAGCATCAGGTGCTGTGTTAGATTTTCTAATGACAGTTTCGAGGGAACGACGGCGCTAGAGCGTTTGAAAACGCAGAATACGCCGCCTTAGAATTTTAAAAGTGCAGATAAAAAACATTAAATAAACGATAACAACAACGGGCATGTCACATGAGTCTTTACAGCAGTATTGAAAAGACGTTTTTTAACTCCCTCACCAAAAAAATAGTTGGCAACGTCGTTTTCCTATTAGGGCCGAACCTCATCGTTGCGGCCATCGGGTATTGGGTCTATCAAGATCTGAATTCACTTCATGCTCAACTCGATACGAGTCAGGCGGCGGGTGCGATACTTGAACAGAGTGCATCAACGCTGTCTGTCGCTTCGCTGGTCCTGCTGATCTACACGTTCCTTATCGGGACATTTACCATCTTCTTCATGCGGCATCTGTTTCTGCGTCCAATTGGCAGTATCACCAACGTATTGCGTGCCGTAAAAGAGCGTGATGGTGATATTTCAGCCACTTTGCCGCAGTACTCCCACGACGAGATTTCCAGCATGGCGGAAAGCTATAACGACTTCTCGCATAGTCTGAAGAAGATGATCTCATCGACACGGCAGCGCAGCGTGCAGGTGGCATTAAGTGCGACTCAGCTGCAGAAGGTGGTGAACGAAGCGCACACATCGGCAGAAGAGCAGGAAACGCGGGCTCAGATGGTGTTTCAGGCCAGCCAGGAAGCCACTGCGGCGATCGATGAAATTGCGGCGCACACGCTGGAGATCTCGGAGCGCAACAGCAATAACCTGGAAGAAGTCCGTGGCTCCAGTAGTGAGATGGCACGGGTAAAGGATCAGGTGCAGGCGGTCGGTCAGCAGATCGGTGAGTTCCAGAGTACAGTGCATCAGCTGTCGGAGAACTCAGAAAATATCATGCGGGTGCTGGGGATGGTGAAGGATTTCTCCGACCAGACTAACCTTTTGGCTCTTAACGCCTCCATTGAAGCCGCGCGCGCAGGTGAAGCGGGGCGTGGCTTTGCCGTGGTGGCCGATGAAGTACGTTCGTTGTCCTTGAAGGTCAGCAGCGCGACCTCTGAGATCGACAAGAACGTCAGTGAGATGACATCGTTGGTCAGCAATACCCGCACGGGTGCCGACACGATCAAAGAGTACATCTCCGATACTGAAGTGTTCATCGGCAATACCAATACACAGTTTTCCAATATGGTGTCTGACTTTGAGGAGTTGAACGGTCAGCTCAGTAGTATCAGTGCAGCCATCGACGAGCTGGCATACACCAACCGCAATACCCATGAGCATGTCTCTGAGATCACCAAAATTTCAGAAGAGATCAAGGGCGAGATGGAGATCTCGAAGAGTCACTCCGGTGATCTGGAAACCGCGACTGAAGAAACGCAGGAGTTGCTGTCACGCTTTATCATCGGCTACGGTGGATTTGAAGGCATGATTCAGGCTGGGCGGGGCTGGGCGCAAGAGACTCAGGATATTTTGGAAGAGATGATGCGTCAGGGAAGCAATTTGTTTGATACGAATTATCGTCGTACCAATGACGGTCAGTTACCTGAAAAGTTTGATACATCCTATGTGGATGCCTATCAGTCTCGCTTACAGCCAGTATTTGACCGCTTTATTACGGAGCGTGCAGAGTTTATCTACGCGATTGCGGTGGATCTGAACGGTTATGCGCCAGCGCATCACACCAAGGTTTCCGATCCGATTACGGGTAATTTCGATGTGGATAACCTGAAGAGTCGTAATCGCCGTATCTATGCCGGGAGCCGTGCTGAACAGCGTCGGGCAAACCATACCTCACCGTTCCTGTTGCAGACCTTTATTCGTGACACGGGTGAGGTGCTGAACGACCTGTCTATACCGCTGTACGTCAACGGTAAGCACTGGGGATCGTTGATCATGGGCTTTGATCCGAAACACCTCCTGTCAGAGTGACGGCGTTGATTACGCTATCTAAACCATAAAAAGGGAAGGCCTAAAAACCTTCCCTTTCTTTTTGCGGCTTGCCTGATCTGTTCAGCTCGCATCGTTGGTTGGGTTAAGCCCTTCCTGTAGTAACTGATAGCACTCGTTGGCATTGATAAAGCC
>NZ_JBFGYC010000183.1:0-6793 GCF_041587635.1 Pontibacterium sp.
GCATCGGGGTTTACGTAGTCGAATTGGGTAAAGCCTTGCGGATATTTAAGGTCTCCGTGCATGGCGATACCATGAGAAACCGTTGATGCTGCATTGGCGGTGGTGAGTAAAGCACCTGCAAGCAGGGCGCCAGCCAGAACTGTTTTAATAATTTTCATCTGTGATCCGTCACCCTGAAGGGATAATAGCTATTTATATCAGCCACTTGCAGCTTTCGCCAGTTGCCTCTTCATTCGGACAGGTGATTACCGGCTTTGTTCAAACTCGTTTGCATCGTTTGTGAGGTGTTCCTGATACAGTTTGCGTGGCACCCTGTCGCTCTTCAGACGTTCCAGTTTGTCCTGCAGAAACTGCAGTTTATCGTTGTCATCGCCCGCCAGACCTTTGATCAGATCCTGATCCATCCAGTTACGAATCTTCTTGAAAAGTACCAGCTTAAATATGATGGCCAGCGCTGTAGAAACAACAATGATAACAATAGCGGTAGCGTCCATGGATTCGCCTTAATTGGATTGAGTCACGTCAACGTGCAGTGTGAGACGCTGACCGGGTTTCAGAATTTTGTGCTTTTCAAGGTCGTTCCATGCAAGGATGCTTTTTACGCTTACATTGAAACGACTGGCGATACGTGACAGAGAATCTCCGCTTTTAACAACGTAGCCCACCTTGCGGATAACACCCTGGCTGACGGCGCTGGCCGATGTTTTACGGTCTTTCCAGATAATCAGGGTTTTACCCACTGCGAGTGGGTCTCCCGGTGCCATGCTGTTCCAGCTGGCGAGTTGGCGTACACCCACTTTGTGTTTGCGGGAGATAGACCAGAAACTTTCGCCGTTCTTAACCTTGTGCTTTGTTTTACTGCGATTGGTTTGTCGCGAGATCTTTTCCTGCTTGCGGTTCATGCGCTGAGCCTGACTCATGACGTAAGCGCTTGAGTGCTGGCTGGCTGTAGGTACCAGCAAGGTTTTTCCCGCTCGGATATTATTGTTCTTTAAGTTATTTGCCGTGCGCACAATGGTGACCGTAGTGCGATATTGCTTGGCAATGCCGATCAGTGATTCGCCGGATTTGATCTTATGCCGTGCCCACTTTACGCGCTGGTCTGCGGGCAGGGCCGCTAAGTTGTTTTCAAACTGAGCTGCATTGGTCACCGGGATCAGCAGGCGATGCGGGCCTTGTGGATCAGTTGCCCAGCGGTTAAAGCCTGGGTTTAGCTGATACAGCTCCTGTGCACTGATACCTGCCAGATCAGCGGCCTGCGCCAGATCTATCTGGGACTCGGTGGCAATTTGGGTAAAGTAAGGGGTGTTTTTGATAGGGGGGATCGTTACCCCGTGTTGTTCCGGTGCGCTAAATACTTTAGCGATAGCCAGAAGTTTTGGCACGTAGGCTTCTGTCTCAGCAGGCAGGTTTAGTGACCAGAAGTCAGTAGGCTTGCCTTTGCGGCGGTTTTTCTTCATGGCGAGAGAGACCGTACCTCCGCCTGCATTGTATGCGGCGAGGGCGAGTTCCCAGTCATCAAAGCGTTTATGCAGTTGCTGCAGGTAAGTCAGGGCGGCATCCGTAGAGGCTATGATGTCTCGACGGCCGTCGTACCACCAGGTCTTCTTCAGGCCAAAATATTTCCCGGTTGATGGGATAAATTGCCAGGCGCCCGCTGCACGACCATGAGAGTAAGCGAATGGATCGTACGCGCTTTCGACAATAGGCAGTAATGCAAGCTCGGCGGGCAGGCCGCGTTTGATCGTCTCGTTCAGCACATAGTAGTAATAGCGAGATGCGCGTTTCACGACACGATTAATATAGCGTGGGTGTTTTTTAAACCAGACAACCTGAGCGTCTATGCGAGAATTGCTGCGTGCATGATCGAATGCAAAATGATCGCGGGTGAGATCCCACAGATCGTCGCGTTTCACAACTTGGCGTACGACAGGTTTACCATCTTTGATATACACCTGCTGATGCGTCAATGTCTGTTTCTGGACGCCTTGCCCTGCATTAGCCGTGGTGTTGCTGTCCGAGTTTGACGGCGTTTTTTGCGGAAGTAACTGACACCCGGTAAGGGCAACAGACCCGACAAGGGCCACTACAATTGCTTTGATATATGGAGTCATGTGTTCCCGCTATAGACAAAAGACTGGCATGGTCGTTAAAAATTAAAAGGGTATTTAAGCCGTCTCACCGGATATAAAACCGCCCGGCTTTTTAAATCTTAACGGGGCATTCTAGGGAGCTGGAAATGGGGGGTCAACTGGCGTGTTTGTATAATGTGATCTGGTTCTGGCGATCGCTTTGCGAAATAGGTAACTGCCGACAACGGTTGTGGTCGGCAGTTACCCTAAGAAGTGCTGATCAGAACTGGTTTTTCCATTCGCGGACTGCGGTAAATACGTCCAGTTCAGTGTTCAAAGCACGGCCGCTGAAATCACTGGCGGTGCGAATAACTGTATCGGAGTCCGTGCGTAAAAATGGATTGATCCGGCGTTCCTGCGCAATCGATGTTGGCAGGGTGGGTTTGTCTTCTTCTCGCAACTGATAACAGGTGCTCAGCGTTGCTTCGATATCGGTGTTATCTGGCTCTACGGCAGCGGCAAACTTCAGGTTTGCCATAGAATACTCATGTGTGCAGTAAATCTCAGTGGCATCTGGCAGGCTCTTGAAATAGGCCATGGCGTCAAACATCTGGGACGGTGTGCCCTCGAAAATACGGCCGCAGCCCGCTAGAAACAGCGTATCGCCACAGAATATCTGAGGGGTATCTGCTGCGCTAAAATAGGAGATATGATCCAGCGTATGGCCCGGAATCGTGCGAACTTGAAGCGCGTGCCCGAAGAGTTTTATTGTCGCACCGTCTGCAAGTGTGTGGCTAATGCCTGAGAACTGGCAATCTTCAGGGCCGTAAACTGGAACGTCATATTCAGCGCACAGTGCCTGGATGCCTCCGGTGTGGTCGTGATGGTGGTGAGTGACCAGAATGGCCGCCAGCTGCAAGTTGTTGTCACGCAGATAGTTTTCGACGGGTGTTGCGTCGCCGGGATCAACAACGGCGATCTGGTTTTGACCTGCTACCGAGAGTGCCCAGATATAGTTATCGTTGAAAGCTGGGATCGGTGTTACATCGAACATAGAAAAACCTCAATGATAAAAGCCAGTTACTATTACTTTATAATAATCTGCAATGTTAAAGTAGCCGTTAAGAATGATCGGTTTTGATCGGAGCAAGTGAATGAATTTTCAATCACAACCTCCCCTGAAAGTTATGACGCCTGACTTGAAGGCGTGGTTCGATTCAGAGGTCGGGCGCGAATTGCTAGAAGCGGAATCCGCACTGATATCTCGCATATTGCCAACGTTGTTTGGCTACCATCTGGTGCAGATTGGTGTTGATTCTCGTATCTGTTTGTATGACGAAAGCCCTGTACGGAACAAGTTTGTTGTTGTGCCCTCGTTAGCGTTGGGCCTGGCTGAGAACTGTGTCGTCGCAGATAGCAGTGAGTTGCCTTTTGAGCAGCACAGTGTTGATGTGGTGATACTGCATCATGCGTTGGATTTTGCACAAAGCCCGCATCAGGTGTTGCGTGAGGCGGCGAGAATATTGCGGCCGGGTGGGCATCTGTTGGTCGTGGGTTTTAACCCATCAAGCTTGTGGGGGGTATACCGGCGCTTTAAGGGTAAGCAGCCCAAGGCGCCGTGGAATGGGCATTTTATCAGTCATCGACGCTTGTCGGACTGGTTTCAGCTGCTGGAATTGACTGAGCTTAAACGACGTTCTGAGTATTTTCTCGCGCCGTTTGAGAACGAAAAGTGGCGCAAGCGCTGTTGCGTTTTTGAAAGGTGGGGGCATCGTGCTTTTAAAGAGCAAGGTGCTTTTACCTTGATGCTTGCGCGTAAAGATGTGGCGGGAATGACGCCAATAAAAGAAGAGCGAGCCCGAGGCCGACTGATTAATCTGCCGGTTGCGGAGCCGAGTGTTCGGGGACAAATTAGTGAAGGTCGTTCAGATCTATACCGACGGCGCCTGTAAAGGTAATCCAGGCCCGGGTGGCTGGGGTGCCGTGCTTCAATACGGAGATCAGGAAAAACAGTTGTTTGGTGGTGAAGATAACACGACCAATAACCGTATGGAGCTGATGGCCGCAATCGAGGCGCTGGCAGCGCTTAAGCGTACATGCGAAGTTAAATTGACGACGGATTCCCAGTATGTCCGAAAGGGGATTACTGAGTGGATGAAGAACTGGAAGCGTAACGGTTGGAAGACGGCTGCGAAAAAGCCTGTTAAGAATGCTGATCTCTGGCAGCGTCTGGATGAAGAGGTGCAGCGGCACTCAGTGGAATGGCACTGGGTCAAAGGGCACAGCGGTCATCCGGGGAACGAGTTGGCCGATGATTTGGCAAACCGTGGTGCAGCAAAATACATGTAAGGCGAAAGAATGCGACAGATTGTATTAGATACCGAAACAACGGGTCTTGAGCCAAAGGAAGGGCACAATATTATCGAGATTGGCTGTGTCGAGATGGATAACCGTCGACTCACCGGTCGAACGTACCATCAATACATTAAGCCCGATCGCGATATTGAAGAAGAAGCGATTGCTGTTCACGGTATAACCAACGAATCTTTGGTGGATAAGCCTAAGTTTGCGGAGATTACCGAGGAATTTATAGAGTTTATTCGTGGTGCGAATCTGGTCATCCACAACGCAGCGTTTGACGTTGGTTTTATCGATAAGGAGCTGGAACGCAACGGTTACCCGGAACGGGTAGCCGATATCTGTACGGTGACTGACTCGCTGAAACTGGCGAGGGAGAAACATCCGGGGCAGAAGAATAACCTCGATGCGCTGTGTCGTCGTTACGGTATCGATAACTCGCATCGTGAACTGCACGGCGCATTGCTTGACTCTGAGATTCTTGCTGACGTGTATCTGATGATGACGGGTGGTCAGACATCGTTGGTGCTGGGGCATGAAGGTGATGAGGGTGTTGGCGGTATCGGTGGTATTCGTCGGGTAGAAGGCGATCACTGGGAGTTAACCGTGCCTCGTGCTACTGACGAAGAGCAAGCTGCCCATGAAGCGTTTCTGGCATTATTGGATAAGAAGAGTGGTGGTGGGTGTTTATGGTTGAAGGGCGAAGACGATAGTACTATGCACTAGCTAAATGCCAGTTAAAGAAAATAAAAAAGCAGGCCGAGGCCTGCTTTTTTATTTGCCGAAATCAGTGGGTTACAGTGTGTTGTAAACCGCGATGAAGCCAACAATACTCATCACAATGGTATATGGCAGTGCCATCCAAACCATTTTGCCGTAAGACAGACGGATGAGCGGTGCCAGTGCGGAGGTCAGCAGGAACAGGAATGCGGCCTGTCCGTTTGGTGTCGCAACACTTGGGATGTTGGTACCGGTGTTGATCGCAATCGCCAGTGCGTCGAAGTGTTCGCGTGTGATTGTGCCTGCGTTCAGTGCCGCAACGACTTCGTTGATATACACAGTAGCCACAAACACGTTGTCACTGATAGCCGATAGGAAACCGTTTGCTGCGAAGAAAATCGCAGGCTGAATCTCTGGATCCATTGCCAGTACCGCCGAAATGATTGGCTGGAACAGGTGTTGATCATGAATGACCGATACCACGGCAAAGAAAACAACCAGCAGCGCGGTGAAAGGCAGGGCCTCTTCAAACGCTTTGCCAATCTGATGCTCTTCGACGACGCCGTTGAAGGCTGTCAGCAGGACAATGATTGTCAGGCCGATCAAGCCAACTTCCGCCAAATGGAAGGCCAATGCGAAGATCAGGAAGATTGCTACAACACCCTGAACCAGCAGAGTGGCAGAATCACGCAGGGTGCGTTTCTTGTCTTCTTCTGCTGCAAAATCTTCCAGAATCGAGCGTACGTTTGTTGGAAGCTCAGCGCCGTAGTCAAAGATTTTAGCTTTTTCCAGAAGTGCGCAGGTGATCAGGCCTGCAACCAGTACTGGCATGGTGATCGGCGCCATCAGCAAGAAGAACTCGATGAAGTCCCAGCCTGCTTTCTGTGCGATCAGCAGGTTTTGTGGTTCACCCACCAATGTACATACACCACCCAGCGCTGTACCTACTGCGCCGTGCATCAGCAGGCTACGCAGGAAGCGTCGGAATTGGATCAGGTCATCGTGATGCGCCGCACGGATCTCTTCATCGGTCGCGTGATCGTGGTCTGCGTGAGCGTATGCTTTACCTGAAGCTACCTTATGATAGACAGAATAGAAGCCAACACCTACGCTGATCAGAACCGCTGTAACAGTCAATGCGTCCAGGAACGCAGACAGGAACGCAGCGGAAAATGAAAAGAGCAGTGAGAGGAAAATTTTAGAGCGAACTTTGAGCAGTATTTTGGTAAATGCCCAAAGCAGCATGCTCTTCATGAAGTAGATGCCAGCGACCATAAACATCAGCAGCAAAATTACTTCAAGGTTGGATTCGATCTCGTGTGAAACGGTAGCAGGGCTTGTGAGGCCAATAACTACAGCTTCCAGCGCCAGCAAACCACCCGGTTGCAACGGATAACACTTAAGCGCGAGTGCAAGTGTGAAAATGAACTCAAAGATCAGCAGCCAGCCAGTTACGACAGGGCCCACGGTATAGAGCAAGATCGGATTAAGAATCAGGAACCCGATAATGGCCTGTTTGTACCACATGGGCGAATTTCCGAGGAAATTGCGAACCAAAGCCTGGGTTAGCGTGTTGGTCATTTATCTCTCTTCCTATGCCAGAACACTTAGTTATGTTTTATTTGAAATTGGCAAACGGCTGA
>NZ_JBFGYC010000184.1:0-6777 GCF_041587635.1 Pontibacterium sp.
CAGCTGGTCTCCCTGAACCAATTTGGCTATCCAACGGCCATTGGCATGCATTCAGAGCCTCTATTTGAAGCAAAACCTGAACTGCACGCACATGAAGAAACACCCGCGCCTGAGGTGCCTGCTGTTGTAGAAATCGCCTCTGCTGCCCCTGAATCAGAAAACATCGAACCCAATATTCAGGTTGCAGAAAACCTGACAACAGACAATAACCTTGCAACAGAAGAGCTTGCCGTCGCTGAAGCGATCGGTATTTCCGAGGTAGCTCCAGCCACACCATTGCCATACACAAACGTGGTGATGAACCAGGCCGATTCTGAAGCGATTTCTGCGGTACAAAACCCCGAGCAGAGCAGCACATCTACCGCAGAAACAGATACAACCACACTCAGCGCCTCCCCTGAAGAACTGGCTATTGCACGGGAAACTGAACGCGCAGCAAAACTTCTGGCAAGCCTTGAAGCAGATCAGGATAATGAACCTGCGGTATTAAAAGAAGCAGAGCCAACTCCCGAGAAAGTCATCGAAGGACACCTGAAAAGCTGGGCTAAAGCATGGTCAGAGCAAAACGTTCAAGCTTACGTTCGCGCATACGTCGCCGGTTATAAGCCGAATAACGGAGTAACTCACAAACAATGGGTGCAGACCCGTACCAGCCGTCTGACTAGCCCCGACTACATTAAGGTTGCGCTGAGTGATATTGATGTGGTGATGCTATCCGACAGCCGGGCTGAGGCCACCTTCCGTCAAAGTTATCGTTCCGATCGGTACCGTGATGTCGCCCGTAAACGGATAAGCCTGATGCGACGCTCTTCCGGCTGGAAAATTGTACAGGAAGGCTCTCTCTAATCTTAACGGAGCGATCACTTTTCCATAAAAAAGCTCTTCATATGAAGAGCTTTTTTATCTGTCAGCAGTATTCTGCTTAAGGTTTTCCACGGGACGGCGCACCTTCATAGGCGATCTTCCAGCCACTATTTTCCCGTACCCAGTACTGACGCTTAACCGAGTCACCTTTATAGTTGCTACTTTTGTACGACTGACGGAAGGTCGCAACCAATAACTCGGGCTGGTCGGGATAGGTAAACAGGCTTAGCTGATCAATACCGACCTTGATGTATTTTTTTCCCGCATTAACACGGCGCTTATGGGAAGAAAAACGCTGATAGTCCCAGTTTCCGTTTTTGTAATCGGTTGAGTAGTGCGCTAAATACCGATCACTGTTTTTACTCTCCCAGTCACTGCGCCAGCGATCAATCAGCTGGCGATACCCGGACTGCTGCTGCAACCAGTCGTTACGCTTCATCCAACGGACATTGTGTCCCACCAGCACCGGGGTGTTGCGAATATCCACCATGTCGTCCAGTTCGGTGAAATCGATATTACTCAGGGAGATACAACCTTCACTCGCTTCCGGAGGACGGCTATACGTCTCAAAAGGTGATCCATGTACCCAGATGCCATTTCCGGTGCGACCATGGCGCTCATCCCAAACATTCGGGTAGTTCAATGGTAAAGCACCGGTGCCATAGCGCTCCGGCAACTGAGCATCGGAGAAACGGCCGGTGACAAAGTACACCCCTAGCGGTGTTTTCAGATCACCACGACGTTCTTTCCCTACACCACCACGTCCATAAGAAGCGTAATAGTCTTTGATCAACGTTGGCACGCCCATCTTATTCTCAAATAAGAACAGTCGATGCAAACGGGTATCCATGACCACCGCATACTTCTGTGACGGTGCGAGCTGAATCATCGAAGCCGGCACCATATCCAGCGCCGGTTTCTCTTTCTCAATCAGCAAACGCGCCTTAGCTTCTGAAATAAGACCCGACAGTTTTTTATCATCAATGGCACGGTTGCGACCGATGTCCTGCAACGGAGCACCCTGTGCAGCCATCAAATCAGCATAAATTAACTGTGCAAGGCGAAAATCGGGCTGCTGATTAGTCAGTGTACGCAAATCCTGCAGTGCTGAATCAACCCGCTTTTCTCGCAGGTGCCGCAAGCTGCTAAGCAACAACGCTTCATTATCTGGCTGAAGCTGTGCAGAGGTGCTCGCCGGCGACTCGGCATGCAGCGGCTGAGCTGCAATCGCGCTGGCTAACAGTATCCCTGAAAACAGCTTATACATGATTCGATGAACCTTGTCTGATGATGAGAAAGGAGATGATTATAACCGCATCTGCGCAAACACCCCAGATCAAAATTTAACCCGAATGCCGCACTGCCAAAAGCCACGATCGATTACCGACTTATGACCGTAACTTGTTAGAAAAATTCGCAAAAATTATCTGAACTTTGAGAAAACCTGTGCTATCCAAAATAGGAGGATACGCGACGGAGCACTAAGTAAAAACCCTACAAAATCAGAGCGAATAACCCATTCACTCTGGCAGGGGCAACCCGTTTAGTGCTCAGCGTTCAGGTTTTCCAAGACAACGAGTGCGGAGGATCCCGTCATGTTTGAACAGATGGAAAACGCGGGCCTGGAGAGGCTGCATCTTGCCTGCGACCCAGAAACCGGGCTACGTGCAATTATCGCAATACATTCCACATTGCGCGGACCTGCCATTGGTGGTTGTCGCTTTATCACTTATCAAAGTGAAGCCGACGCAATTACCGATGCCACCCGTCTTGCACGGGGGATGAGCTATAAAGCAGCACTGGCCGGATTACCCCATGGTGGGGCGAAAGCGGTATTAATCAAACCCAATCACAACTTCGACCGCAATGCGTTGATGGAGTCGTTCGGACGCTTTGTACAGGACCTTGGAGGCCGTTACATCACGGCGATGGACAGCGGCACCTTGACCAGTGATATGGATTCCATCGCCCACACCACCAAGTGGGTCACCTGTACAAGCCAGATAGGCGATCCCTCCCCATACACAGCAATGGGCGTGTTCGAAGG
Organism: Pontibacterium sp.; assembly: GCF_041587635.1. NCBI lineage: Bacteria > Pseudomonadati > Pseudomonadota > Gammaproteobacteria > Oceanospirillales > Oceanospirillaceae > Pontibacterium > Pontibacterium sp. Next base: position 2,912 of record NZ_JBFGYC010000184.1, read on the forward strand.
CATAAAAGCCGCGGTCAAACACCTGCATGGCAGTGACTCCCTGCAGGGTGTTCATGTCGCACTGCAAGGACTGGGGCACGTTGGCTATGCTGTCGCCCAGATGCTGTACAACAGCGGAGCTCACCTCACGGTATCCGATATCGATCAGGTAAAGGTTCTGAAAGCCGTCAACGAACTTGGGGCGAAGGCTGTTGCCACCGATAAAATATACGGTGTAGAAGCTGATGTATTTTGCCCGTGTGGGCTCGGTGCAATTATTAACGATCACAGCTTACAGCAACTACGCTGCCGTATTGTCGCGGGTTCCGCCAACAACCAACTAGAACGTGAAGAACACGGGGAACTGCTGCGTAGACGCAACATTCTTTATGCCCCGGATTATCTGATTAACGCAGGCGGACTGATTTTCGTCGCTATGCAACACGCCGGTCAGGCCGACGCCGCCATTGCAGCCAAAGTCAGACAGGTTGGCACCTCACTCAGTCAACTGTTCCAGCAAGCCGATCAGGAAGACCGATGTACACACCGCATCGCCAATGAACGGGCTGAGACAATTATTGCCCGGGCAGCGCTGCATTCCGCGGCCTGACCGAGACCAGGAGAGCACCCTATGGACACTGTATTTGAAGGCGAGATTCGTTTCCGCCAGTATCTCAGCACCCAGGGCGATCCATTGAGCACGTTACCGGTCTGGGCACAGCAACCTGAATGGCTCACCCACTGCTATCGCAATATGGTGCTGGCACGCACCATGGACAACAAAGCCGTGGCCTTGCAACGTACCGGCCAGCTAGGTACTTACGCCTCGCTACTGGGCATTGAGGGGATCGATGTCCCCCTGGGCCTGCTCATGCATCCTGAAGATGTGCTGGTGCCTTACTATCGAAATCACGCCTGTCAGATGTTAAGAGGCATGCCAATGGAAGAGATTTTACTCTATTGGGGCGGGGATGAACGTGGTAATGCCGCAGAGCATCAGGGCGAAGATTTTCCCAACTCAGTACCCATTGCGACCCAATCAATGCATGCCTGTGGCGTCGCCACTGCGATAAAAATACGCAATGAAAAGCGGGTAGCCGTCACTCTCTGTGGTGATGGAGCCACGTCCAAAGGCGACTTTCTTGAAGGACTCAATGTCGCGGGTGCCTGGCAACTGCCGGTGGTGTTTATCGTTAACAATAACCAATGGGCGATCTCAGTCCCCCGCGCCCTGCAAAGTGGCGCCCCGACGCTGGCGCAAAAAGCGATCGGCGCCGGTATTCGTGGCGAACAAGTTGACGGGAACGACGCGATTGCGATGCGTGAAGCGATCGAAATTGCACTCGAACGCGCCCGTGAGGGAAAAGGTCCGTCACTAATAGAAGCGATCAGTTATCGCCTTTCGGATCACACCACTGCCGATGATGCGACCCGCTATCGCAGCAATGATGAGCTGAAGCAAGCCTGGGAGCATGAACCGGTGAAGCGTTTGCGTACGTTTCTGCACAAACAGGGTTGGTGGGACGAAACCCAGGAAACCATCTGGCAGGACGAGGTCAATGGCATGGTGCAATCGGCCGTTGACCGTTACCTGGCAACGCCACCTCAACCCGTAGAGTCTCTCTTTGATTACCTCTATGCCGAACTTCCTGAGCAGCTGCGCGAGCAACGCGAATGGGCAATGGTCAAAGCGATGAAAGGAGGCACTCACCATGAATCATGAATCAATCACTCTACTCGAAGCGGTAAATCTGGCCCTCGCACATGAGATGGAACAGGACGAAAACGTTGTGATCCTTGGCGAAGATGTCGGTACCAACGGCGGTGTATTCCGCGCAACAGCCGGCTTAAAGGAACGTTTTGGTAACCGTCGCGTGATGGATACGCCATTGGCTGAAGCAATGATTGGCGGCTTGACCGTGGGGATGGCGGCACAAGGCTTGAAACCGATCGCTGAAATTCAGTTTATGGGATTTATATTCCCCGCTTTGGAACACATCATCTGTCATGCGGCACGGATGCGGAATCGTACCCGCGGCCGTCTCAGCTGCCCTTTGGTCATCCGTGCACCTTTTGGTGGCGGTATTCATGCACCAGAGCACCATTCAGAAAGTACTGAGACCCTACTCGCCCACATTCCGGGCTTGCGTGTGGTCATACCCTCCTCTCCAGCACGCGCCTATGGCCTTTTACTATCAGCCATTCGCAACCCAGATCCTGTCATTTTTCTGGAGCCTAAGCGGATCTACCGCGCCAGCAAGCAACCCGTTCTGGATAACGGCGCTGCATTGCCGCTGGATACCTGCTTCACTCTGCGCGAAGGCTCCGATATTACGCTGGTCAGCTGGGGCGCGATGATCAAAGAAACACTGGAAGCCGCTGAGCAGCTGGCCGAGGACAACATTAGCTGCGAGGTCATTGACGTCGCCACCATCAGTCCGCTGGATATGGACACCATTCTCGCATCGGTCGCAAAAACCGGCCGCTGCGTCATTGTTCATGAAGCATCCCGTCATCTTGGCGTCGGCGCAGAGATCGCCGCCACACTTGCCGAAAAAGCCCTGATGGATCTGCAAGCACCGCCCATGCGTATCACTGGATATGACACGGTGATGCCCTACTTCCGATTGGAAAACCATTTTATGCCCAACACCGCCGACATTATGGATGCGGTCAGACAGACACTGGAGTTCGTATGAAATACTTCAAACTGCCGGATCTGGGGGAGGGACTGCCCGAGGCCGAAATCGTGGAATGGCATATCAAGGAAGGCGATGAAGTTAAAGTCGACCAGATACTGGTATCGGTTGAAACAGCAAAAGCCATTGTCGAAGTCCCTTCACCCCAAGATGGCGTTATCGCTCACCTCTTCGGTGCGGCGGGAGATACCATCCATACCGGCGAGCCGCTGATTGAGTATATCAGTGAAGAAGATGATGACACCGGGACAGTGGTCGGAGAAATTCCGGATGCCGACGGCAATGAAGCCGGGGATGACTTTATTATCGGCGCGGCTCCCAGTACCCGCACCCACCAAACAACGCGCGCAACCCCTGCAGTAAGGGCTCTGGCACGAAGACTGAATGTCGATCTGAATGGCCTGCAAGGCAATGGCCGCAATGGCGCAGTCACACCCGAGGATGTCCAACAGGCGGCCAACATGAACAAAGCACACGGCCATGCTGAACCCTTGCGCGGCGTACGCAAGCAGATGGCGAAAACAATGGCACTGGCCCACGCTGAAGTGGTCCCGGTAACCTTGTGTGAAGATGTAGACATTCATAGCTGGCCTTCAGGTACCGATGTGACGATGCGGCTCGTTAATGCCATTGCTGCAGGCTGCAAAGCGGAACCCGCGATCAATACCTGGTTTGATGGCCCAAGTCTCAGTCGACGTCAGCACAGTAAAATTCATCTGGGTGTTGCTGTCGACACAGAGCAGGGGCTGTTTGTACCTGTTTTAAGAGACATTGGGCGACGTAGCACCGAAGAACTGCGCAAAGGCCTGGATCAGATGCGAGCAGACGTTAAGGCTCGCACCATTCCTCCGAAAGAGCTTCAGGGAGCCACTATTACCCTAAGTAATTTTGGCACTATTGCCGGCCGTTATGCCTCACCGGTTGTCGTTCCCCCGCAGGTTGCCATTCTTGGTGCTGGCGTTATCCGCGACCAGGCCGTCGCCGTTGATGGCGAAGTTGTCGTCCGCAGAGTGTTGCCACTTTCTTTGACATTTGATCACCGGGCAGCCACTGGCGGAGAAGCCGCACGGTTTATGCGAGAAATCATTCGGGTTCTTGAACGAGATTTCACTGAAGAATCAACTGGTTAAAAAACAAGCAGACTTATCGAAAAAATCACTGTCCAAACGTTATAGAAGCCATCGACCC
>NZ_JBFGYC010000185.1:0-6743 GCF_041587635.1 Pontibacterium sp.
CCAGACCCGCATCAGCCAGCTGCTCAGCTTTATCTTCATCCAGCATGCCCAGTGTCATGCAGGTTTCCAGACCCAGAGCCTTCACCTGCTTCACCATATCGATCACATACGGCATATCTTTATCAGCAGGATGCTTCCAGGCAGCGCCCATACAGAAACGGGTAGAGCCGGTCTCTTTCGCTTTACGCGCCTTCTCCAACACCTTTTCCACCTGCATCAGGCGTTCTTTTTCCAGACCGGTGTTGTAGTGGCCGCTCTGTGGGCAGTATTTACAATCTTCCGGGCAGGCACCGGTTTTGATCGACAACAGTGTACTCACCTGCACTTCATTGGGATCGAAGTTCTGACGGTGCACAGTTTGCGCCTGAAACATCAGGTCATTAAACGGCAGTGCAAACAGGGCACGAACCTCTTCTTCTGACCACTCATGACGGATAGGTGCTTGCTCTTGCATCGTTTCTGTTTCCCCTCGAAAATCCTTCAATATGCGGATAGAAATAGACCCGCACACTCACTATGGACTAATGATATAGGGACAGAAGGAACTGTCAACCGATGAACAAACACCAAGATAACTACAGGTTATTTTTTAGCCAGTGTATTTTATGCAAAGGACGCACAAAACGTACTCAGGGAATATGCAGCGAATGCGTAAAGGATCTGCCATGGATCAAGCATCACTGTCCATGCTGTTTCCTGCCACAGGAACACGATCATCTCTGCCAGCAGTGTTCTGCAAAGACACCGGCGTTTCAATCTGTTACCGCGTTATTTGACTATCAGTTTCCGGTCAATCAGCTGATCGCCCAGATCAAATACCACGACAAACCGGTCTACATGGCCGCATTGGCGGAGCTGATGGCAAGACACTTATCCAATGCGCCACGACCTGATGTGTTGATACCCGTTCCATTACACCGCAGTCGACTGCGAGAACGGGGTTATAACCAGGCTGAAATTCTGGCAAGAGGTGTAGGCAGGCAATTAAGCATTCCTGTTCGATGCGACCTGTTGTCTAAAACCCGTGCGACCGCTCAGCAGATGTCACTGGATCGCAGGAGCCGACAGAAAAACCTGAAAGCGGCGTTTGAGTGCCGTCCTTATTCGGCTCAGCATATCGTCCTGATCGATGATGTCATGACCACAGGTACAACCGTTCGGGAGATTTGCAAATACCTGCGTCAATCACCCCAACAGGTCATTGATGTTTGGGTATTGGTACGCACGGCAGAAGATCGATAGGCAACATCACTTCATCGTCACTTTGCCGCCGATCATCTTATACGCGGGCACGCCCCGGATCAGCATCTCGCGGGCAAATACCGCATCACACCCCGGACAGGAGCAAGGCACCTGCGTAAAGTCTTCGCTGATCCGCTCTTTGAAGCACTTCACCAGTGCGCCTTTGCCACCTTTGCGGTAGCGGTACAGTTTGGTTTTGCAGCGGGCGCAAAAGATATCAACAGTTTTCGTCGGTCCTTTCGGATTGGGTTTGGCCATATAAAGAAGGAGCCTTAGAATTTTAGAGCAATAGATCCTGATCGATCGGGTAAAAGATTGTTGCCTCGTTGATCAGTGAGTTAGCGGTAAGCCCCGGTACGCCATAAACAATCGCATCAACGTCAAAATCCTGACGGATCTTTCTTAACAGCAGATCAAAATCACCGTCACCGGAGAGCAGCACCACCGTATCGATCTCACGAGCCGCTTCCATTACATCGATGGTGATACCCACGTCCCAGTCACCTTTCGCTGATCCATCGCTGCGTTGGATAAACGGTTTGAGCTTTACGTCAAAACCGATATGTTTTAGCGCAGTCTGGAACTTCTCCTGTCGGCTGTCCCCCCGGTCGATCGCATAGGCTGTCGCAGAAACGATCTCCCCGGTACAACCAATGCGTTGCCACAGCTTATGGTAGTTAAACTGTCGCCCGTAAGTTTCACGGGTGGTGTAGTAGATATTTTGTACGTCAACGAAGATCGCAATCTTGTTCATGATAAGACGGTGTTGAATCCTATAATTGAGGCAGCTGTTTCCCGCCACCGCTATACAAGCAGATGACACTTCATCACCTGCGAGATGATCTGTGAGTGACGTTCATCCATCCTAATCAAAATATATGGGCTGATCCAACTAAACGCCCCCATTCACGCATAAAGGAACAATGTTATTCCGGCCTGACATATCCTCCAATAGATGAAGTCGATACTATGAACGGACAAATAGAATCGATGGATAGAGCAGTATCTATGAAAGTAGCAGTATATTGTGGATCATCGGAAGGCCCCACAGAATCGGAATATATGCAGGCGGCTTATGACCTTGGTCAGACTCTGGCAAGACAGGGGATCGAGTTGGTTTACGGCGGAGCCTCGGTTGGCCTGATGGGGGCCACCGCTGACGGCGCACTGGACGCAGGAGGCAAAGTCATCGGTGTGATGCCGGATGTTCTTGTCGACAAAGAACTGGCACACCCTCACCTGACAGACCTGAAACAGGTGCGTGATATGCACCACCGTAAGGCGATCATGTCTGAGCTGGCTGACGGGTTTATTGCCATGCCCGGTGGTACCGGCACACTGGAAGAACTATTCGAAGTCTGGTGCTGGGCACAGCTAGGAATTCATCACAAACCCTGTGCACTCTATAACGTATCAGGCTTCTATAATAAGCTGCTCGAATTTATCCAACATGCCGGAAACCAGCAGTTCATCCGCGAAGAATACAGCCGTATGTTGGTTGTAGAAAACTCGGTCGAAAAAATATTACAGGCATTCAAAGCCTACCAGCCGCCCGCTGATAAATGGCGTGATCGCAGTGTGCTGAAACCTGTGGTAGAAAACGTTTTGTGACTAAAGATGCAATAAAGGAATTCGTAGATGTTTAAGAAATTACTGGCCAGCGTAGGGATTGGCGCGGCAAAAGTAGACACCGTACTGGAAACTGACACTTTGATGCCCGGCCAACCATTCAGAGCCACCATCGAGATTACGGCGGGTGATGTCGAACAGGACATCTCAGGTATCGAACTGGCCTTGGTAACCCGTGCAGAAGTCGAAACCGATGATGGTGAACACAACGAAAACATAAAACTGCAGAAATGGCTGGTACAGGAAAAAATGACCCTGCAACCGGGCCAGACGATCTCTGTGCCATTCGAAGCAATGCTGCATCAGGAAACACCGATTACTGCACTGCACTGCAATAGCAACCGCTGCCAGGTTTGGCTGGCAACCGGTCTTGAGATCGATATGGCGCTGGACGCCTCTGACAAAGATCCACTGAACATTGTTCCGACCGATGCTATGCGGGCCTTTGTTGGCGCACTGGAAAATTGCGGCTATTACCTTAACAGTGCTGACGTTGAAAAAGGCTTCCTGCGGGGTGACGGTTTTGCATCCAGTGCCGGTGCTTATCAGGAGCTGGAGTTCCGCCCACAAAGTGGTGGCCTGTTTGGTATCAAAGAGGTCGAGGTCTCTTTTGTACCTGAAGCAGATCGCACCCATGTATTGATGGAACTGGATCGCAGCTTCCGTGGCGATGGTTTTATCTCGGTCACACTGGAACACAGCGAGCTTAGCCAAGACGCAATCGAACAGTATCTGCAACAGGTCCTGAGCTAAATACTTAACTCGCTCGTTATACCTGCTATGCCACAACTCTGAACATCATAAGTGAACCAATCGCTTACCGGTGTTCAGAGTTTTTTGTTTTGACTGGAACCGTTGATGTGATTGATCTCCCTCTGTTTTACCTGTTTGCCATCCCTGCTGTACTGATCACCGGAATATCTAAAGGAGGTTTCGGGGGCGGCCTTGGGTTGATTGCGGTACCGATGATGTCATTTGTGATCTCACCCGTACAAGCCGCCGCGATCATGTTACCCATCCTCTGTCTGATGGATATCTTCGGGGTGGTAAGATTTCGCCAGTATGCCGATTGGACTCACCTGTCCATTCTACTGCCCGCCGCTCTGCTGGGTATCATCATCGGAACCTTCAGTTTTCATTATCTGAATGAAGCTCAAATTAAACTGATGATCGGTCTGGTCGCCATGGCTTTTGTGCTCAACCATCTGCGCGGCAAAGGGAGTGATGAAGCTAAACCGGCCAGTGTCTGGCGTGGCAGATTCTGGGGCATCATCGGGGGCTTCACCAGCTTTGGCGTTCATGCAGGCGGCGCGCCATTAAACATCTACCTTTTACCCCTGAAACTGAACAAATCCGCCTTTGTGGGCACCACGGTGATCTTTTTTACCGCCGTAAACTATATCAAGCTGGTCCCCTATTTCTGGCTCGGACAGTTCACCAGCGACACTCTTCTCACCGCGCTTGTACTGGCGCCTTTGGCACCACTGGGCGTCTATCTTGGCAGTTTTCTCCACCATCGCATCGATGATCGTTGGTTCTACCGTATCTGTTACGGGTTATTGACGCTGGCGGGTACTAAGCTGCTGTTTGACGGCCTGAGTGGTTTGTTATAATCGTAACCCTATTCGATTCAGAGTTCGTTTTGAGAGGCTCAAACGATGACCATTTCTTCCGATAATCTAGCCGACCGCGCCTGCCAGTTAACCCGAGAATTCATAGGCCATGCCTGCAAAGTCCGCGATGAAAATCCTGAGTACGCACAGACGCCTGAACAAACAGCGATGATCCTGTCGCTGGAACTGTCACGTATTGGCATGAATGTCGAAGACAATCAAAAGTTGGACATTCTGGCAGGCCTGAAGAAAGGCCTGAACAGCCTGAAACTCACTGATGAAGAACGCCTGGCCATCACAGCTCAGATTAAAGGCCAGCTGTATCCGGGGAATAACGCTTGATCGAGTCGCTTAACGTACAGCCTGTCGCGGTGGTTCGCAGTGCATTTAAGGAAAAGTTTGGCATCCCTCGTCAGCCAGGTCTGGCCAACAGCATCGTCTCAACCATTGAGCTGCTGCCCGAGTTCAGCTCGGCTGACGCGGTACGAGGTTTGGAGCAATGTAGCCATATCTGGTTGGTATTTGTCTTCAGTGAGTGTGTGGATAAAGGCTGGAGTCCACTGGTACGCCCCCCACGTTTGGGCGGTAATAAAAAGCTGGGCGTCTTTGCAACGCGCTCACCCTTTCGTCCCAACCCTGTCGGGCTTTCACCGGTAAAGTTAGAAGCCGTGCGTATTGAAGGCAACAAAGTCAGTTTAGATGTCCGCGGTGCTGATCTGCTTGACGGTACACCGATACTCGATATCAAACCCTATCTACCGTATTCCGATGTAATCAGTGACGCTGAGTTTTCCGTCGCTGACCAGATTAAAAAACTGGATCTGCCCGTCGTCTATTCTGACGCCGCACAAGAGATCTGTATTCAGTACACCCAACATACGGGAGAAAAGCTCGACGAGCAGATCAGTGAAATTCTGAGCTGCGACCCACGTCCGGCATACAAGAAGAACGACCCGGATCGGGTGTATGGTGTAAAACTTCACGATCTGGATATACGCTGGAAAATCACAGACAATCAGATCTATATCGAATCGATCGCTTATTTGGAGTCTTCAGATCAATCCTAAAGGTAAGGATCACTTTGAGTGATACGTGGAGGTAAAGCACCCAAGCAGTCTGTAGTAAGGATATCTGCCACCTTTACAAAGGGGTGAGTTAACGTTGTTATTTGCAGCTATCCGCAGAAAAGTACGAAGGAACGGCCTTCCATAATAAGAACAGGAATCAGAGTTAATGCGTATCCTTGCTGTAGATCCCAACCGCGCGTTCCACCAGCTGCTGAAAAGCCAGCTACAACCTATTGGTTGTGAATTAACCAGCTGCTCCAATGGATACGAAACACTCAAAGCACTCGATTCGAATCAGTACGACCTGATTACGCTGGCACGTTATATTCAACCAGATGACTACCTGCCCCTGCTGAAACACATCCGCTCGCTTCCCAAATATCAATTTACACCCGTGATGCTCGTCGCCTATGACTACGATTTCAATTTCGTTAAAGAAGCCGTGGGACATGGCATTACAGATGTTCTCGATCGTCACCAGCCCGATCAACTCATTGATGGCATCATCCGTCTGTTACGCCGGACCAGCTATCAGTTTGACGATCACGTATTACTGGTCGAAGACAGCCCGACAAACGGCCAGCTTGTCACGACGATGTTGCAACAGCGCGGCATGTCTGTGGAATGGCACACAACCTACTCCGGTGCGATCGATGCGCTCGAAGATAAAGAGTTCGATCTGATCATTACCGACCTTCTATTGGACGAGAAACACACCGGGCTGGAGTTGCTGCACTACATTCGCCATCACACACGTACAGTGATAAGTGAATCGCCTGTCATCGCCTTAACCGGCTTTAACGATCCATCCCGTCGTCTTCTGGCGTTCCATTTGGGCGCGGATGATTTCGTCAGCAAGCCTTTTTCGGAAGAAGAACTGCTGGTACGAATAGACCGCGTACTATCCCGGCATAAGCTGGTCACTCAACTACAGAAACGCGAAGCCCAGCTGACAGAGATGGCGCTGTTCGATTCACTCACCAGTATCTATAACCGGCACGGGCTAAGTGAATTGATGAAAAAAAGAATCAGGTACTGCCACCGCCATGAAATCCCTGCGGTCATGCTGCTGATCGACCTGGATCACTTTAAGGAGCTCAACGATACCTTCGGACATCCTTTTGGTGACTCCGTTCTGCGTAAAGTCGGTCAGACACTCAATGACATTGTTCGCGACGATGACATTGCCGGC
>NZ_JBFGYC010000186.1:0-6742 GCF_041587635.1 Pontibacterium sp.
TTTCATCAGATGAGCGCGCCTTAGGCGATCAGTTTAATCGCATTCTCTATCTGAAAGATGGTGATCAGGTCCGGATCAGTACTGATCGGATCAGCATACGAGAAAAAAGCGGGCGGAAGGTACACCGGCATACACAGGAACGAATTCAAAGCACCCGTTTGCATAACCAACAAAATCAGGTGTTTTATCATCGCGAAATTCATGAGCAACCTGAAGCCATCTCGCGTACGTTAAATGCAACACAGCGCCAGTTACAAACATTGCCGCAATCACTTTTCGATGCTGAGCGGCTAACAATCATTGCTAGCGGCAGCTCTTATCACGCAGCACTGATCGCAAAAAGCTGGTTTGAAACCTATGCCGGTCTCCCGGTAGATGCACTGATCGCATCAGAGTTTCGATACAGTCCCCCGCTACTCAAAGCCAATGGGGTCACGATCATTCTTTCACAGTCCGGCGAAACGAGTGACACGCTGCAATCACTTCGCTTCGCCCGCGAGCAGAAACAACACGTACTCGCGGTGGTGAACTCACATAACAGCAGTATCAGCCACGAAGCTGATTACAGTATTACGACCCAGGCGGGCCCTGAACTCAGCACGGTTGCCACCAAGTCGTTCTGTTGCCAACTGGCTGCACTAGCCAGTCTGGTCATCAAAGCCTCACTGCAACGCCAGTTACTGGAACTGTCAGCGGCGACTCGGTTACATCAATTACTTTTCACCCTTCCGGCCATGCTCGAACAGGTGATCGCAGATGAGACCATTTTTCAACGTATAGGTCAGCAACTCGCCACATATAACCATCTCATCTTAACGGGCTATGGATATAGCCATCCTTTAGCGCTGGAAGGCGCATTAAAGTTCAAAGAGATCGGCCATATCCACGCTGAAGGTATCGCCGCAGGCGAACTGAAGCACGGTGCTATCAGTCTGCTTGAAACCAACATACCCATCATGGCGCTGGCATCACGGGATGAACGTACACTCAAGACACTGACGGATACGCTCGGTGTTTACGCGCCTGACATCAAACCCATCTTACTCGCAGACAAGGTCAGCTTAAGCGCGGTGACCCAATCACATGTCGAGAAGATAGAACTCCCAGATATCCCCCCCTTATCAGTCCCATTCTGCACGCTGCCGCGTTGCAGCTCATTGCCTATCACACTGCTCGTGCCAAAAGTGCAGATATGGACCGTCCTGTTAACCTGGCTAAACCGGTGACCGAATATGAATAATTTGCAGACATTCAAACAATGGGTAAAAACCGCAGATCATCCTCTCGCCCTGACGATTAAAGGTCTGCACGGGAATCTACGTCATGTTGAGATGCCCAGTATCCCACTCATCTACACACCGCTACGGATCACACATCAACTGATCAGCAACCTGTTCAGCAGGCTCATTCAGTTCACATACTGGACGCCGATGTTCAAAACCCGTCTCAGCGCACCGTGTCGCCGACTTTATCTATACGGCGGCATGCCATTGGTCCAGGGCAGCCTTGCTCTTGAGATCAGCGACGACTGCAGAATCTCCGGCCATACAACCTTTTCAGGGCGCTGGAGCAGCCGTGAGACACCCATCCTGAAGATCGGAAAGAACGTTGGGATTGGCTGGCAAACCACCATCGCAGTAGGTACAAAAGTGGTTATCGGTGACAATGTGCGTATTGCCGGACGTGGTTTTCTTGCGGGCTACCCAGGCCACCCTGTCGACCCGATTGCCCGGGCGAAAGGATTACCGGACACCGATGATCAGGTCGGCGATATCATCCTGGAACGGGACGTGTGGCTGGGCTCAAACGTTACCGTCATGAAAGGTGTCACTATTGGCGAAGGGACGATTGTTGCTGCCGGTAGCGTGGTAACGCGTGACCTGCCTGCCCATGTTCTGGCCGCTGGCGTACCGGCCAAAGTGATCAAGACACTCACAGCAGAATCAGACACCACCGGCGGCGCAGAGCAGCTAAGGAAAGGTGCAGCATGAATATCGATATGCTGGTTTTCGGCGAGGATTGGGGGCGTCATCCAAGCAGCACTCAGCACCTGATCCACCATTTGATGACTGAACAGGAGATCGTTTGGGTCAATTCGCTGGGATTACGCCGCCCTCGACTTAACCGCCAGGACCTGCAACGCGTAGTGCTCAAAGCGCGTGCGATGCTGGCCCCGAATTACACCGACAGACTGGCACAATGTGTGTCGGGTCAGCCACATATCATTCAGCCGCGTGCACTTTCATGGCCCGGTAGTCGCACCGCCAGACGTATCAACCAAACATTGTTGCTGCGTAAACTTCGCCCACTTATCGAACAAAGTGTTCGTCAGCCGCTACTCTGGACATCCCTCCCCTCCGCCGTGGATGTGGTAGGCAAACTCGGCGAACGTGCAGCGATCTACTATTGTGGCGATGATTTTTCTGCTCTAGACGGCGTTGACCATACTCCGGTCATGGCCATGGAGCAGGAATTAGCAGACAAATGTGACCTGATCATCACAGCCAGCAACACTCTGGCAAACAAATTTCCGAGTCACAAAACAAGAGTGTTACCCCACGGAGTTGATACTGAACTCTTCGGTAAACGCAAACCCCGCGCCAACGATCTACCTGCAGGACCCGTTGCCGGATTCTACGGATCGCTCGCCGGCTGGTTTGATCAGTCGCTTTTTACTGCCGTTGCCCGACGCTTGGCAAATTGGACCTTTGTCCTGATTGGCCCTGCAAAAACCGACATCAGTATGCTGCTGGCAGAACCCAACGTCCGCTGGCTGGGCGCCAAACCCCATCACGAACTGCCCGGTTATTGCCAACACTGGGACGCAGGACTACTCCCCTTTAAGCGCAACGCACAAATTGATGCCTGCAACCCTCTCAAGCTCCGGGAATATCTGGCTGCTGGCAGCCCAGTGATCACAACCGACTTTCCTGCACTCGACGGTTATCGTGACCTCATACATATCAGTAACCGAGCCGACGTTTTTGCCGCAATGATCGAGCAACAGTGTCGACACAGCCCGGAGTTTCGTGCACGAGAACGGGCGGCACGCAAAGCACGCGTTGCCCAGGAAAGTTGGTTTCAACGCGCAACAGACCTGCAACACATACTTTCAACACTCCCAGCCTGAGGCTGAGCAACACCCTATCTATGGTCAGGCCTTTCAGCCTGTATCGGACATTCCGGGTCTGATACAGGCTGTTTTTTATGCAACTCGCCCGGCTATTCGCAAAATGCGAAACGAATTGAGAGGCTCATCAAACATCGGACGTCATCCAGCACCATTCATCCGTTTTCAATCCTAACAAAGACACTCACCTCAAGCTTACCAACTCTCCTGAAGCGCCCGATTTATAAGGGTTCTCGCATATTGAACAACCTCTAAATTCGATTCTGGCCCAGACTTTGCGATCTCTTTTCCAATCGCTGCACGTATGCAGGCTTACTACGGAGAAAGATAATGATGTCCGCCCTGATCAGAGCTATCCGATTCGCAGCACTTACCAGCACCGTTGCTCTGGTATCCGGCTGTGCAACCACCTTACAAACTCCGGATCTCAACCTGATCACCCGTCAGGCTGCAGATGCCGAGCAATCCAGCCAAGCCGGAGCCATTAGCATATCTGAAATGCTGTCGCGTGCTCGGGGCCAGTCTGCGCAACCCAACGGACAAACCGAAAAGACGTTGGAACTTCGCTTCACCAGCCGCAGCCTTGAACTCACAGCCAGCCAACAAGATGCCCTGAATCGCTATGCCAATACACGACCCAGTCAAACATTGCAGGTTGATTGCGCGCCCTCGGCCACTTCTGACCCTGTCACTGCAGCATCAGTCGCAGTTTCGCGATGCATAAAAGTCAGTCGCTTTCTGGAAAAACGTACGCATACAACCGCTATTTCCCTGCAACCCACACTCGAGCCGGACCAGATCCGCGTCTCAGAGTCTGAGTAGGATACGATCATGATCCGCAGCACACTGGTCCGTAATCTAGCCTCTCTGCTATGGGCAGGCTGGCGTCGCAGATACATGATAGCGATCCCAGCCCTCTTGATGCCATTCATCGGTCTCGCGGTCGGCGTGCTGTCGCCAAAACAATACGAAACCTCAACCACCATCCTGTTTCAGGAAGCATCACAACACAATCCGTTTCTGGAAGACCTCTCCATCGCAACCAACCTGAAGGCCCGGATGGACGCGTTAACCGCCCTGTTACATAGCCGTCATGTATTAGCCGGTGTGGCCTGGAAGATGGAACTGATCAACGATGATATGGATGAAAAAGATAAACTCACCATCATCAGCGAGTTATCCCGTTCTCTAAAAGCGCGTCTCGTAGGGGACAATCTGATTCAGATTACCTACCGTGCGCCGGAACGCGGACGCATGGTCGAAACCCTGTCGATGATCAGTATGCGGTTTGTCGAACGGGTACTGGCACCACAACGTTCATCTATCCTGCAATCAGAGAACTTTCTCGCTAAAGAACTTAAACAACGCAGCACCGACCTGCTCGCAGCAGAAACAGCACTCGCCGAGTACAAAAACCGACACGCCAGCGAATTACCCACGCTACACAGCGCCAACGTATCACGACTGGCAGAACTGCAGTCCGTGCTGGCGGAGAGACGCATTGAGCTCGACGGAGCTAAGGCCGCGCAATACAGCCTGGCTATTCGCCTGTCACAAACGGACCCGGTTATTGGGAAAATTGAAGAATCCATCGTGACCGTGATGGCAGAACTCACCGAATTGCGGGCGCGTTATACCGATCAGCACAGCAGCGTACAGAATGTTCTGGCCAGACTGCAGGCATTAGAGCGAGAACGTAGCCGAGTGCTGCAAAACATGCAGTCGATCGACCACACCAATCTGGACCGGGAACAACTGGAACGTTTGTGGGCAATCGCCACTAGCTCGCGTCAAACCTCCGAACAGAGCACCAACAGCCATCCTTTGCTGATTTCCCAGCTCGAACGACTGCAACAAGCTGATGATCATATCGAACGTCTGACGAAAGAGGTCAGCTCGTTCGCCAAAGAGATTGAGAAACTGCAACAACGTGTTAACGGGTACGGTCAGCACGAGCGTCGTCTGAATGAACTTAAACGCGATATTCAGGTGCGACAGAAGATCTATCAGGATCTGTCTGAGCGCCACGAACTGGCGCGCGTGACCGGATCTCTGGGGAAAACGGAGGAAAGTGAACGGGTGAAATTGATTGATCCACCCTACGAACCCCTGGCTCCCATCAATTTGCCGCTGTTTGTATTTGTCATCGCAGGATGTGTTGCAGGTCTCGGACTGGGCCTTGGGCTCGCGTGCATCACTGAACTGCTGGATACCAGCATCCGTCGCAAAGACACCCTGAAACAGATATTGAATGTGCCGGTATTGGCACGCATCCCCTCTCACCCTTCGTTAAATACCGGAGACACCTCGTCATGAATAAAAAGGTCATTGTGCAGGTTGTACAACACCTGCAACCCGGCGGAATAGAAACTATGGCGCTTGATCTAATGCATGAGCTGAGTGATCGGGCAGACGTTCATATAATCAGTCTGGAAGGAACGGCCAGCAACGCGATTGCCCATTGGCCACGCCTGGAAGCTAAAAAAGACAATCTACATTTTTTCGACAAAGCGCCCGGAATGAACCCTCAGTTGATCTGGCGACTCCACCTAAAAATGCGTGAATTAAACGCAACGTCTGTTCACAGTCACCACATCGGACCGTTATTTTATGGTGGCTTTGCGGCCAAGCTGGCTCAGGTCGAGAGCCATGTACACACTGAACACGATGCCTGGCACCTGAATACCAATGACAATGCGCGACTTGAACGCTGGTTGATCCGCACTTTACGTCCAACACTGGTCGCTGACTGTGATGCGGTTGCTGAAGACTTATTGTTTCACTTTCCTCAAAGCGATCCGGAAATCATTCTCAACGGTATCGATACCAACCGGTTTATCCCCGTGAGTGAGGCCAAAAAACGTGAACAACGTGAACGCTTAAACCTGCCTATCGAAGGGCTCATCATCGGCTGCGCCACACGTCTTGAAACGGTCAAAGGCCACAAGTACCTGCTTCATGCGATCAGTAAAACTGACGACACTATATTGGCGTTGGCAGGCGACGGTAGCTTACGCCCGAGCTTACAGAAGTTAGCGACGAAGCTGGGGATTGCTCATCGGGTGCAATTTTTGGGCGCTATGGATGATGTCGTACCGTTTTATCAGTCACTGGATCTATTCTGTTTACCATCCCTAAACGAGGGATTGCCGCTGTCGCCACTAGAGGCCCAGTCCTGCGGAGTCCCCGTCATCATCACGGATGTAGGCGGCTGCCGCAGTATTGTCTGCCCCCGTTCGGGAGGCCTGATCCCACCCGCCGACAGTGAAGCTCTGCGCCAGTCGATCCTCTGTTTTCAGTACGCCAATCAACCACCCACCCCACGCCAATTCGTGCTTCGCACCGGTAATTTAGAAAAAACCGCACGGGCGTATTTTAACCTGCTCCATCCACCTGTCGCAGAGGAGTGTTGAAATGGCTACCTGGTTGCTCTGCCTGCTTTTACTACTATGGGCATTGGTGGTTTATCACCACGTGGGCTATCCCTTGCTCATCACGTATTTGAGTCGTCCGACAATACGCTCTGCACACCTGGCGGAAGAGGCTCAAGCGCTCCCCCATATAGTCATGATGGTTCCAGCGTACAATGAAGCAGAGGTCATTGCCGACAAA
>NZ_JBFGYC010000187.1:0-6671 GCF_041587635.1 Pontibacterium sp.
TGAAAGGAAAAGAAGGGTAATACGATGATATGCATACGTTTTCCATAACGTTTCTATACTTCCCGTCCGGGGAAATGCATCAGATTGATAAGCTATCCTTGCACATTACGTAAGCTGAGCACAAGAGCGAGGTGATGGATGCCCGGCAGCTGAATAGCACTGGCTGAAATAGTCTTTACAGAAGAGACTGAAAGGCTATCAGCTCATATCTGCCAGACACAAAAAAGGCCGATCTTCTTATGGACAGATCGGCCTTTTTTGTTAGCTTAACGCAGGGCTTATCAGGCCGCTGCGACCTCTTTTTCAAGGTAAGCAATAATATCGTTGGACTCGTACATCCACTGCACTGAGCCGTCGTTCTGTTCGATACGCAGGCATGGCACTTTTACGCGACCGCCCTGCTGCTGCAGCGTATCGCGATGAGTGGCATCGTTTTTCGCATCACGCAGTTCGATCTTCAGCGCGTTGCGCTTCATGGAACGGCGTACTTTGACGCAGAATGGGCAGGCTTCAAACTGATACAGAGACATATTCTCGGTACGCTGGTCGATTTTAGCCTGCTCGTCGCCCGGACGTTTTACACTGCGTGGGGTAAAGATGAAGTTAAGCAGCAGAATAATGCGGCCCAAAAACCAACGAACAAAACTCATTTAATCTCTCCAGTTATTGCTTAAGCCCGACGAATACGTGTCTCGCGGGGCGAAATTTTATCATTTCACTACAGTACAAAACAGCCACCGCGGGCTGAATGGTATAGGACGTTAGTGCCAATAGACGATTCAGCTATGTACTCAGCCCCGTTTTGCACTGCGCTGCGGCGCTTTTTTACCCGGGCGCTTGCCAGTTGAACCCGCTTTCTTAGCGTTCATGGCCGCCTTCTTACCGCCCGCTGCGGACTTTTTCACGCCGCCTTTTGGCTTGGAACCCGGCCTTGAGCCAGCGGTCTTCTGGCCATTACGTTTACGTTGAGGCTCGCTATCGTCGGTTCGCGCCTTCGGCGTTGTACCTGACCACTGACCGCCTCGTGCAGCTTTACCGGGCTTGGTAGGCTGCACCTGACGTCGTTTCTGCTGATCTTTCTCTTCGGCTGGCACCAACTGCTGTGGGCCGTCGCCTATCAGTTCAGGACGCCCCATGTCCTTAAAGGCATCACGCAGGGTCGCCCAGTTTTCCGGATCATGATAACGCATCAGTGCTTTGTGTAGTTTGCGCTGCTTATCATTCTTCGGTGTGTACAGCTTCTCAGACTTATACGTCACCTTTTTCAGCGGGTTACGGTCAGAGTGGTACATCGCCGTCGCCAGTGACATCGGTGATGGATAGAACGTCTGCACCTGATCGACCTGAAATTCATTCTTCTTCAGCCATTGCGCCAGGCTGACCATATCGTCGTCTTCGCAACCCGGGTGCGCGCCAATGAAATACGGGATCAGATACTGTTTCTTACCGGCTTCTTTGGAGAAGCGATCGAACATTTTCTTAAATGCTTCGTACGTCCCCATACCCGGCTTCATCATTTTAGAGAGCGTACCCTCTTCACTGTGTTCCGGTGCAATCTTCAGCAAACCGCCTACGTGATGGGTTACCAGCTCACGCACGTATTCTGGGTCTTCAACGGCCAGATCGTAACGCAGACCGGACGAAATAGAGATCGTATGTACGCCGTCGAGCTTACGCGCTTTGCGATACAGCTCAGTGGTTGGACGATGATCGGTATTCAGGTTCTGACAGATGGTCGGATACACACAGGACAGCTTACGACAGGACGCCTGAATCTCTGGGTCTTTGCAGTTCAGCGTATACATGTTGGAGGTTGGACCACCCAGATCAGAGATCGCGCCGGTAAAGCCCGGTACCTTGTCGCGAATCTCTTCAATCTCATTCAGAATCGACTGATGAGAGCGGCTCTGAATGATGCGTCCTTCGTGCTCGGTAATCGAGCAGAACGTACAACCACCAAAACAGCCACGCATGATATTGATCGAGAAACGGATCATGTCATACGCTGGGATTTTTGCCTTGCCGTATTTCGGGTGCGGCACACGCTGGTACGGCAAACCAAATACACCGTCCATCTCCGGCGTTTCCAGCGGGATCGGCGCAGGGTTCACCCAGATCTCACGCTTACCGTGTTTTTGGATCAGTGCACGGGCGTTGTGAGGATTCGACTCCAGATGCAATACGCGCGATGCATGGGCATACAGCACCGGATCTTTTTCAACTTTTTCGAACGATGGCAGACGGATATAGGTTTTTTCCGGCAGACGCTCTTTACCCTTAAGAGGCTCAGGAATAATGCGCAGCGGCTGAACGTCATCAGCGGCATTTTTCGCACCACCTTTTCCATCCTCCTGATCTTTATCCTTCTCCGGCAGATACTCGTAGGGGTTGGGCAGCTTATCAATATTACCCGGCCAATCGACACGGGTGGAGTCGACCTCCACATATCCCGCCGGTGGCGCGTTGCGAATAACAACGGTGCCACGGATATCCGTCAGTGCTTCAAGCGGTTCACCGTCAGCCAGCTTATGGGTCAGATCGACAATCGCACGTTCAGCGTTACCGTAGAGCAGGATATCCGCCGTTGAATCGATAAGTACCGAGCGGCGCACTTTATCGCTCCAGTAATCATACTGCGCAATACGGCGTAAACTGGCTTCGATGCCACCAATGACGACCGGTACATCGTTATAGGCTTCTTTACAACGCTGACTGTAAACAATGACAGCACGGTTAGGTCGCTTGCCACCGTCCCCGCCTGCGGTATAAACGTCATCGTGACGGATACGCAGATCAGCCGTATAGCGGTTGATCATGGAGTCCATGTTGCCCGCCGTCACGCCGAAATACAGATTGGGCTTACCCAACGCCATAAAGGGTTCGGCACTGCGCCAATCCGGCTGATCGATAATACCAACACGATAGCCCTGCGCTTCCAGCAGGCGCCCCATCACGGCCATACCAAAACTTGGATGGTCAACATAGGCATCACCCGTCACCAGCACGATATCGCAGCTGTCCCACCCCAGAGCATCCATTTCAGCACGGCTGGTCGGTAAAAACTTCGCAGTTCCGTAGCATTCAGCCCAGTATTGCGGATAGGAAAAGATATCAGGAGCGGTATTGATCATGTCGCCTAGCACTGTCAGGTTCAGGAAAAGCAAAGGCAAAGCGGCCAGTTAGCGTCATTTTAACGACATAACCTATACATTTAAGCGCTGTTTAAGCACCCAAATAATACTTGACCATTTTACACAGTATTTGAATGTCGCCATTCTCCCAGAAAAGCACTCGGGTTTCGAATGATTCTTTCTATAGCACGCTAAACAACCCACCGAAAACCAGACAAAAAAAACCGGCACACGGCCGGCTAATCACTGGATGGAAATGTAAATATTGCTAGGGGAATGCTGTTAGATGCTGCGACATACTTAATGTCTCGCCGCCAAAACCGGCATTTCTGCGCGGGAGATCCGTTTGAGTACCAGCGGATGAGTGTCAGAACGCGAATAGATAATCAAACTGCCATCGGCACCATGCTCAAAACGCTCAGCTTCCGCCAGCATCTTCAATAGCAGCTGTTCCTGATGCATCACACTGGAGAAGCAGATCTTTTTAGAGGTGGTGATACGGGCAATATCGAGCTGATCACCCTGCCCTGAATAGTCCGCGAAGAAGTAGTTACAGCCCGCTCGTCCACTGATCCGATGATCGACGAAGGCAACAGATGCATTAATCAAACCCGAAACATCACGACCCACCAGCGTTTTAACACGCCAGAACGTGCGGTTCAGAGGTGCAGATTGACTGATGTCAGATGTGGAAGAAACTGCTGATGATACGGTAGATTCGGTTTGCTGCTTAGGCGCAACCGACTGGCACCCTACCAAGCCGAAAAGAATAACAGGTGCGAGGTACGTCTTCAGACACGTAATGCCATCCATGGGAGACATATCTTCAAATCCTTATGAAGTTTTCTACTCCCAAAAGCATATCCCCATTTCGAATAGATGAAAAGGGCTATTTTTTGATCAAAAAAAGCCCGAAGCTGAATATTCAAGCTTCGGGCTTTTCTGTGTTTGATAAACAATATCTGATTAGATATCGATCACATCAAATTCAACTTGTGGATCAACGTCCGCTTCGTAGTCTACAGATTCAATACCGAAGCCGAACAGCTTCAGGAATTCATCTTTGTAGTATGCGTAGTCAGTCATCTCGAACAGGTTTTCGGTGGTGATCTCAGGCCACATGTCACGGCATGCTTTCTGCACATCGTCACGCAATTCCCAGTCATCAATACGGAAACGGTTGCCGTCATCAATCTGCGCGCTATCGCCATACAGGCCGGTCGCGAACAAACGCTGCACCTGTTCCATACAACCTTCGTGCAAACCCTGCTCTTTCATGACCTTGAAGACCATAGACAGGTACAGAGGCATCACAGGAATGGCAGAGCTGGCCTGAGTCACAACAGACTTCAGCACCGCAACATTAGCCTGACCACCGTTTGCAGCCAGTTTCGTGTTCAGCTCATCTGCCGCACGGTCCAGATCCTGTTTCGCTTTACCCAGAGCACCGTCCCAGTAAATCGGCCAGGTAATCTCAGTACCGATGTAGGAGTATGCAACAGACTTCGCGCCTTCAGCCAGAACACCGGCATCGTTCAGTGCATTAACCCACAGTTCCCAGTCTTCACCGCCCATCACGGTCACAGTTGCATCAACCTCTTCCTGCGTCGCAGGTTCGATTTCAGCTTCAATGATCACGTCTTTGTTGGTGTCGATCGCCGTGGAGCGGTACGTTTCACCGATTGGCTTCAGCGCAGAACGCACAACTTCGCCCGTTTCAGGCATTTTGCGCACTGGGGATGCCAGCGAGTAAACCACCAGATCAATCTGACCCAGGTCTTCCTTGATCAGATCGATAACTTTGTTTTTTGCATCGTGGGAGAACGCATCGCCGTTGAGGCTCTTTGCGTACAAACCCGCTT
Organism: Pontibacterium sp.; assembly: GCF_041587635.1. Lineage (NCBI taxonomy): Bacteria > Pseudomonadati > Pseudomonadota > Gammaproteobacteria > Oceanospirillales > Oceanospirillaceae > Pontibacterium > Pontibacterium sp. Next base: position 4,994 of record NZ_JBFGYC010000187.1, read on the forward strand.
CGTGTGCAGCTTTGTCAAACTCAGCAGCGTTGTACCAACCCGCTGTGCCGGTTTTACGTTCAGTAGCCGGTTTTTCAAAGAACACACCGATGGTTGCTGCGCCACAACCAAATGCGGAAGCGATGCGGGAAGAGAGACCGTAACCACTGGATGAACCGATTACCAGTACGCGCTTAGCGCCAGCGATCTCACCTTTCTGTTGAGTGTAAGCAATCTGCTCGCGAACGTTGGCCGCACAACCGGTTGGGTGAGTAGTTGTACAAATGAAGCCGCGAATCTTTGGTTTGATGATCATGGTTAACTAGAGTCTCAATCCGTTACATAAAAAATCAGCCCGATACGATAACCGATTTCGGGCTGATTTTACAGTTTAAGCGTGGCGCTCAGGCAGGATCAGAACCAGGCGGATGCCAGCTGCTCATCGCTCATCGCCATCACGCTCTCGCTACCCGCTGCTACCATCTGTGCGTAAGACGCTGTACGTGGCAACACCTGTGTCACGTAGAAACGCGCGCTCAGAATTTTCGCATTCAGGAAAACTTCGTCTCCGCCGTTCGCCAATTCCTGCTGTGCCGCCAGTGCACCACGCAGAATCTGCCAGCCACCACACAAGGTACCCATCATCATCAGGTAGTTGTACGCCACAGTGCCCGGCAACTGAGCATCGTCTGCTGCGCCGTTCAGCAACTGTGCCTGAGCTGCCTGTGCCTGCTCCAATGCCACTTTTAACTGAGCCGCTTCGGACGCAAAACCACCCTGAGCATCCAGTGCACTGATCAGTTCAGCGATTTCAGCCTGTACGGCTGCACCGGCTTCACCTTTATCAAACAACGTTTTACGGCCGACCAGATCCAGTGCCTGAATAGCGTTGGTGCCTTCATAGATCGGCAGGATACGTGCGTCACGGTAGTGCTGTGCTGCGCCGGTTTCTTCGATAAAGCCCATACCACCGTGTACCTGCACACCCAGAGAAGTCACTTCCTGCGCTACCTCTGTGCACCAGCCTTTCACGATCGGTGTCAGGTAAGCAGCACGTGCGGATTCACGCGCACGGGTTTCAGCGTCTTCCGATTTATGCGCAAAGTCGAGGCTTGCACAGGCATCATATGCCAGAGCACGACCCGCTTCGGTGATCGACTTCATTGTTTGCAGCATACGGCGCACGTCCGCATGGCGGATGATCGGGCCTGCTTCTTTATTGCCGACCGATGGGCTCTGCACACGGTCATGAGCGTATTCCAACGCATGCTGATACGCACGCTCAGAGATCGCTACACCCTGCAGACCTACCGCCAGACGTGCGTTATTCATCATGGTGAACATGCAGGCCAGACCTTTGTTCTCTTCACCGACCAGATAACCGATCGCTCCTTCATCATCGCCAAACGCCATGACGCAGGTCGGGCTCGCGTGGATACCCAGCTTGTGCTCCAGAGAGACACACTTCGCATCGTTGCGTTCACCCAGTGAACCATCCGCGTTCACCATGAATTTAGGCACGACAAACAGGCTGATACCGCGAACACCTTCTGGCGCATCCGGCAGACGCGCCAACACCAAGTGAACAATGTTCTCAGCCATATCGTGCTCACCCCAGGTAATAAAGATCTTCTGACCTTTAATACGGTAGTGATCACCTTCACGCTCCGCTTTACTGCGGATCGCCGCCAGATCAGAA
>NZ_JBFGYC010000188.1:0-6665 GCF_041587635.1 Pontibacterium sp.
CTGCACGTTGCTGGCAACCGGCAATATCACCCTACAGGTTGATGGAGAATCCGCGCTGTCGAAGGGCGTGGTCAGCAATGTCTCAATTGGTTCAGGTACCACGGATCTGGCGATCGAATCGAATGTTGCAGAGGGTGAAGCGAATCTGACGTATACCGCGACGGGAGCAGGGAACACCGGTGCCGTCACGATTACCTACGATGTGCCGGAATGGCTGCAGTTCAACTGGGGGGGATCGAACGATCCTTCAGCGACCGCAACCTTTGGCCGTTTCCGTGGCAGTGACCGGGTGATTTACTGGTTAGAGCAGTAAGCGCTGTCGGAAGGCGATGAAAGATAAGAACCCGTAATCGTTAGTCCGGTTACGGGTTTTTTAATGGTTTTCCTGATACCAATGAACGGCTTGGGTGCGGTTAACCACGCCAATTTTCTTGTACAGGTTATACAGGTGGGTTTTGACCGTATGCTGGCTTAAGAACAGGGTCTTGGCGATATCCGCATTGCTTTTGCCCTGAGAGGTCAGATCCAGCACTTCCATTTCGCGAGGGCTGAGCGCTTCAGCGATTTTAGGTGCCGGTGTACGTGGTGCCTGGCGGAAACTGGCCATCTGATTCATCTGGCTGCGGGAAAACCAGTAGCGACCCTCCAACAGCTCTTCAAATCCCTTCTGCAACAAGTCAGCACCCATATCTGTGGTAAATATCCCGCGCAGTACAGGCCACTTCAGCGCTTGCTTAAGGCTTTGTTTTTCGGGGACATTCAACAATGCGACGGTTGTTTCCTGGGCATTCTTTTGCAGCTCTTCAAGCTTGTGAAGAGTATCTGTCCAGCGGCTGGAGGAGCAATCGATCAGGATGAGTGTTATGGCCGGTTGCTCTTCATCTAACAGAGATGATACCGACGGGGAGATATGCAGATCACAGGCAGCAGGCAACAGGCTTGTGAGATGTTGAACAAGCGATGTGTTATCCGAAATCAGGAATATATTCCTTACCTCAGAGGGCAGAGCTGCTACAGCCACGTCTGACATGATTCTATCCATAAACGATGATCTGAAAAAACTCCTGATAGTCTAGGCTAATTTCTGTTGAGGAGGGAGTTTTCTCTCAGAAAATTGGCATTAATATGCCAATCGCAGCGGTTTTTATGAGATAGCGCAAATTTTTTGGGTGTCTTGCGACGGATAGGAATATAAAGGCAATAAAAAAGCAGGCATAAAGCCTGCTTTTTTGAAAGGAATCAAACGCTTATGAACCAGTCAGCAGTTTGTATTTTTCCATCAGCTGATCTTCGTTTTCCACGTGATCTGGATCTTTAGGGATACAGTCAACCGGGCAAACCTCTACACACTGAGGGGTGTCATAATGACCTACACACTCAGTACACTTAGACGGTTCGATTTCGTAAATTTCGTCCCCTGGAGTGATCGCCTCGTTCGGGCACTCCGGTTCACATACATCACAGTTGATGCATTCATCGGTAATGATCAATGCCATGACGGCTACCTCACTGATTCAAATAATTTATTAGTTGCCCAGATGCTCTTTCAGGGCTGACGCCACTGCTGGATGTACAAATTTGCTCACATCGCCTCCCAGCGTGGCAATTTCACGGATCAGGGTCGATGAAATGAACGACAGGTGTTCCGCAGGGGTCAGAAAAATACTTTCCGCTTGCGGGGCGAGCTGACGGTTCATGTTGGCCAACTGAAACTCGTACTCAAAGTCCGATACCGCCCTCAGACCACGCAATATAATGTTAGCATTGTGGTCTTTGACAAGGTCGGCCAACAGGCAGTCAAAGCCCGCGACTTCTACATTGTCCAGATGACCTACCACATCAAGCACCAGTGAGGTGCGTGCTTCTAAAGGCAACAGAGGTTGCTTTTTAGGGCTCTCAGCAATGGCGACAACAACCTTGTCGAATAGCTTTGAGGCACGTTCCACCAAGTCTGAATGACCATTGGTGATAGGATCAAATGTTCCTGGGTATACGGCGATATTCATACTTTACCCGCAGGGGTACGCTTCCGATGAAATATTAGCAATATTGCATTTGCGGCATATTATCCGAATTGCAAGTGCCGTACAAATACTATAATGGAATGATTTGATTTGAATCAGGAATAAAAAATCGTCTTTTTATGCAATTTATCTATATAACGTAGGGGTATTATCTGATGCAACGGATGTTCAGGATGGTAGTTGCCGCAGGTGTGTTTGCACTGTTGGGTGGATGCCAGACTTTACAGCAGATCGACAAAGGCCTGTATCAGGTCGCTGATGCGGTCAGCGAAGAAGACCGGGTGACCGGACAGCGTAGCCTGAGCTTTGCGGGGCGTTCTGAGCAAATTGCTCAGGGCAACCGCTATGTCGAGCAGATACTGGCAAAAGAGAAGAAGGAAGGGCGTAAGGTTGATGCCGCGCTGGATCGGAATCAGTATTACCGTTTAGTGCGGATCTTCGACCGGATTCATACCTCCAGCCACCTGCGTAGCGAGCGCTGGCGGCCGGTGCTGATCGACCGTGACAGCTTCAATGCGTTCACCACGGGCGGCACCTATATTGTGGTGCATCTGGAACTGATGGAACAGCTGAAGAGTGATGATGAGTTAGCGGCTGTGCTGGGACATGAGATCGCTCATACGGTGGCGAACCATGTGTTTGAACGACAGAGTCACGCTCAGCTGAGTGCGCTGGCCCGCTCGAACTCTGCCCGCAAGGGGGGATATCAGGCGGCATTTACCCACGAAAGTGAACGTGAAGCCGACCGGATCGGTATTTTGTACAGTGCCCTTGCTGGGTTTGATCCGATGGCGGCAAGTCGTATCTGGGCGCGTCAGTATAAATTGGAAGGTAATGCCAGAGCGCTATTTGCCCATGATCATCCCGTGAATGCAGAGCGTCAGTCGGAAACCGCAAAGGTGGGGCAGGCCGTCAGGCAGTATTACCAGTCGGGTCAACAGAACCCACAATATGCCAGCTTGTTAAAAGATAATGTGCTCTGGCAGCAAAGTCAGGGTGCAAAAGCGGGTGAAGGTGGCGGTGTTCAGGCGTTGTTAGGCACCGCGTTTGGCGCGTATGTTCAACATGAACAGGCTAAGCAGGAAGCGCGTCGTCAGCAGGCACATGCGAATTTTGTAAAAGCAATTGAGTCACGCCTTAAGCTTGAGAAAACCTCATCGCCTGATGCTCGCACACTGGATACAGTGTGGCGCTATCGTGAAGGCCCGTTGCTGAAACAGGTGGTCATAGGCTTGTTGCTCAAGAAAGATGACAAAACGCTGCGTTCGGTTGCGCATGTCAGTGGTCAGGTCAGAGCGGGTGGGTTGTTTAAAGCGCGCTTCACATTACCGCCAGGGGTCACTGCCGGGCAGCTGAAGACTATGGAAGGGCGATTCTACCTGGATGATGCACTGCCCGTGCGGTAATACCTCCGTCACAGTGCGTTAACCTTAATCTGTTTGTAACAGGGTGTTCAGACGTTTTGCGATAGCATAGCGAGGGCAGTACAAACAGGAGTTAACGTGGCCAGACGCACCAAAGAGCAAGCGGAACAAACAAAGCAGGCATTGCTGGATACAGCGCTTGAGATGTTTAGTCAGCAGGGAATCAGTCAGACCAGTCTGAAGTCGATTGCGGCGGGGGCTGAGGTGACGCATGGCGCGCTGTACTGGCATTTCAAGAACCGGAGTGATCTGGTTGAAAACCTGTATTACGAGCGGCGCTTGCCATTGGAAGAGGTGTTTCTTGACCAGCTTCAGGCTGCGCGTCAAAGCGCGGTGGTCGCGATTAAGCAGTTTCTGTTGGAGTGGTTTGATCTGGTGTTGGGCGATGACCGCTATCGCCAACGCTGGCAAGTGTTCCATCAACAGAGCGGTGTAGTTTGTCCTGAGTTGGCGAGTTTGTCTGAGCAGATCACGGAAGAGCGAACTCAGTGGCTGGTGAGTCTGAGTAAATTAGTCAAAAAAGCGCGTAAGCAAAAGCAGATTGCGGCGAAACCCAATAAAGGTAAGCCGGATCTGCTGGCGGATAACTTGCTGGTGCTGATGTACAGCCTGATCAATACATCACTGATGACGCCTGCCTTGTGCAAAGGCCACAAGCAGGCGGAACAAGTGATAGATACCTATCTGAAAGGGGTGAGCCGTTAACCCCTCTTACCGGGCTGGTTGAAGATCAGGCTTGATCTTCACGAATAAACAGCTGATAGCGGACCTGACCGGCTTCCTTTTGACGGTGAGGATGCCAGTGAGCGGGTGCGATGCTATCACGCAGCTCTGACTCTGTTTCTACATAGATCACGGCTTCTGCCGCCAACAGACCCTGCCTTTCCAGCAATTCACAGCACGGTGCGGCCAGGTCTTTATGGAACGGCGGGTCCATAAAGATGATGTCGTATTGTTGCTCCTGACCCGCGCAACGGTTCTCCAGCCAGTTCAGCACGGAATCCTGCACCACTTCTGCTTTATTGCATTTAAGCAGTTGAAGGTTGTTGCGTAGCTGGCGCACGACAGAGGGTTCCTGATCGATAAAGGTGACCGTTTCCGCACCACGTGATAACGCCTCCAGTCCCAGTGCGCCGCTGCCGCTGAACAGATCCAGACAATGTGCGCCGGTAATGTAGGGTTGCAGCCAGTTGAAGAGAGTTTCACGTACCCGGTCCGGTGTTGGACGTAATCCTGGCACGGGCGTAAACGAGACACGGCGACCGCGCCACTCGCCTCCAATAATGCGGAGCTGAGAGGTTTTCTCTGCGGTCGGGGTGGTTCTTCGGGGGGCGTTTCGTCTTCCCATTGAAGGTCTGGCTCACTCTTAATTAGCGGATGTACGGTTAGCTAACCGGATGCGGATCTGATTATCCGGTTGAACGCTGGCTTTGGCCAGCTTCACGATGTCGGAGATTTCAACGTTACCCAGCCTTTCACTGTAGGTATTCAGGGTATCTGCAGGCAAACCGTAAAAGGCGACTTGTTGCAGAGCGCTGATCTGATTGCGCTCTTCTGTCATCCGCTCTTTCCACTGGCTGATCACCTGATCACGACTGTTTTCGGCCAGTTCTGGCGTGATTCGATTCTCAAGCGCCAGCATTAAATTGTCCAAGGGCTGGTCTGCATGCAGTAACAAGGCCCGATAACCAACATCTTCCAACGATGACCAAAGCTGTCGATACTCAAACTTCAGACTGGTGCTGGTTTGAGCCAATGCATTCTGCAGGGTGTGAGCGGCAAGTTTATGCACAATGAAGTCAGCACTGTTGCGTACCGGAATCTCAGCACCGACAAGCAAATGATAACGACGGTCGTTACCTGACGGCAGAATCTTCTCAAGCTGACTGCTGGCGATATTCCGATCCGGGCGAGTGGACGGCACCAGCCGTGGCGGCTGATCCATCAGCTGTTCGGCCAACTCATCGCTGTCGTTTCCACTGATGAAAAAGCGCGCGTTATTCAGCATGCTTTGATAACGGCTATTGAGCAGCGCCAGGGGATCGCTCAGTTCACCGCCTGTCAGATGCTGAAAGTAACTGTTGAGCAGCTGGTTATTGGTCTTGTGTGATTGCAGGTAATCACGGGCTTTCAGTTTTTCCAGCACCGGTTGCCAGCGACTGGCTTCGACTGACGACAGCAACCCGCTAAACAGCGACGACCAGTTAGGTAACTCGTCCTGATCTTGCCACTGGAATGTCAGAATTAGCTGATCGGGGGCTTGCTGGAGCTGATATTCGATACCTTCTGGCAGAACCTGTGCAGCCATTTGATTCTCCAGCACCTGCGCGAGCAGTGTTTGGAGCTGCTTTTCGCTACGGGTGAGTGCGCCGCCGGTAGGAAGCAAAATGGCTACGTTGGTCTGCTCAGATTCGTTCTCAACCCAATAGATAGGGAGCTTTTCGGCACTATTGAGTTCCAGATAATCGGGTTCCCGACTGCCCATGGTTGCCAGATACAGTACGGCGAATGCGGACAGCCACACCAGTACTTTCAGGTAGGTGCGATTAAACAGAGGCTGATAGGGTTCAGACATAAGTCTCTACTGTCCTTTCCTTTGTATGGATATTGGTGCTCTATGATAAGATACCGGGCGGTAATTCAAAAAGACTCCTGCATAAAAGTTTATCTGCAACGAGTCAGCGTTATATTGAGCTGGTCTTCTTTATCACTATTCGGGTTTTTTCACCGGATTACAACAGCATAGACCCTCGTCAGACGCCGGAACCTAATTTATTAATTTATGCGCTTGTATCACAGTATTGGCAACAACTGACGATGATTATATCGGTTGGGGTTGCGTACTGTATTGAGGAACACTGATGTTTAAAAAGCTGAAATCGCTCTTTGGTGGCGGCGACGCAGAAAAGGAACAGGTTGTTTCCGCCGAAGTAGCGGCAGAAGAAACAACGACCACCGAATCTGAAGCAGCCGCTGAGACGCAATCGTCGGCGGATGTGACGGCCGAGCCTGAAGCACGCTCTGAATCGGCGCCGGAAGCGGATGTTGAGTCTAAGCCTGAAACGGTTGAAGACGCGCCCGCGGTTGAAGCGCCGGTTGAAACAGTAGCAACGCCTGTCCCGGAAATTGTTGAGCCTGAGCCTGAGCCTGAGCCTGAGCCTGAGCCTGAGCCTGTGGCAGAAGCGCCAGTGGTGGTTGCTGAGCCTGAGGTGGTGGC
>NZ_JBFGYC010000189.1:0-6649 GCF_041587635.1 Pontibacterium sp.
CCAGTTCAATCGGGTAGTTCAGGTCGGCCATCGCCATCTCGATGGTCGCCAGACCGGACAGCACCATTACGTCGGTCAGAGAACCCAGGTGACCGATGCGGAACGCTTTGCCGTTCATCTCACCCAGACCGATACCGAAGGACACGCCGTAGGCGCTGAACGCGTGGTCAGTCAGCTGGTTGCTGTCGAAACCTTCAGGTACGTAGATCGCACTTACCGTGTCGGAGTACAGCTCTGGAGACTGGGCACACAGCTTCAGGCCCCAGGCTTCAACAGCCTTACGCACCCCTTCCGACAAACGGTGGTGACGGGCGTAAACGTTTTCCAGACCTTCTTCAAACAGCATCTCCAGACTCTCTTTCAGGCCATAGATCAGCTGGTTGGGTGGGGTGTATGGGAAACCACCCGCGCTGTTCGCGTTCATCATGTCGCGGAAATCAAAGAAGGTCCGCGGCAATTGTGCGGTTTCCATCGCCGCCAGTGCTTTCGGGCTTGTCGCAAGGATCGCCATACCGGTGGTCAGCATGAAACCTTTCTGCGAACCGGAGATTGCAATGTCGACACCCCAGGCATCCATCTCAAATGGCATGGACGCCAGTGAGCTTACGCAATCCACAAACAGCATTGCCGGGTGGTTTGCCGCATCCATCGCACCGCGAACAGCACCGATATCACTGCGTACACCGGTTGCGGTTTCGTTGTGGGTTACCAGCACCGCTTTGATCTCGTTTGCGGTATCGGCTTTCAAGCGTGTCTCAAACAGATGGGCTGGCGCACCGCTCCCCCAAGGGCATTCGATGACTTCAACTTCCAGACCGTGACGCTGACACAGATCAATCCAACGGTGAGAGAACATGCCGTAACGTGCGATCAGTACTGTGTCACCCGGTGACAGGGTATTAGTAATTGCTGCTTCCCAACCGCCGGTACCGGTTGATGGGAAAGTGATGATCTCACCCGCTTCAGTCCCGAAGATTCGCTTACAGTCACGCAGTACGGGCGCAAGCGTTTCGACAAAATCCGGTGAACGGTGATCGCGAGTCTGGACATGCATCGCATTACGCAAGCGGTCAGGGATATTGGTAGGGCCTGGAATAAAGACCGGATTTTGATCAGTCATAGAGCTCCACTCCGTAAAGTCAGTATTTGATGATTAGGAATGCTTTGCCGCACCAGTACACTGCGCACATAGATAGTGACTACCAAACAACACATCACCCATCTTTGTATACAATACCAATGCGATAAAAACTTAAGCACACCTTAATTCCAACTATAGCACACCGCAATACGCAACGTTTTCACAATGTGAAATCTCTACAAAAACCCAATTAAAAAATCACAACCTATTGTTTTATATATAATAACCACGATAAATCTATATTTCTCATATTATGAAAGCTCAAATATTGTTCAAATTACATGCGTTTTTGTATACGATATATGAACACAATAACACTCAACAGACAGCCGGAGTTCATCATGACGGCAGACAATCTAAAGCCCGAATCTCGTATTCAGGTTATTGATCGAGCAGCACTTTTACTTGATGCTATTTCTCGCTACTCCACACCGGTAAAGCTGAAAGTCTTGAGCGCAGAGACCAACCTGCACCCCTCGACAGCACATCGCATCCTGCACTCTCTGATCGAGAACCGATTTGTTGAGCGTGATCCGAGCGGCGAATACCGACTTGGGCAACGACTGCTGCAACTGAACAACCGCCGGTACACAGATGTTGATCTACGTGCGATAGCCCTGCCCTATATGGAAAAGCTGCGGGATAAGCTTGGGGAAACCGTCAACCTCACCATTCGGGAAGGTGATGTAGTGATCTATTTCGAGAGAGCCACGCCCAACCGGATGATGCACGTACAGCAAGTCGTCGGCAGCAGAGCCCCGTTGCATGTAACCGCTATTGGAAAACTCATTCTGGGTATGGGAGGTGAGGAAGAGATTCACAGCTATGCACAGCGGACGAACCTACCCGCCTACACGCGCAATACGTTCACGTCATTGCCCACACTGGTAGATGAATGCATAACCAGTGTCGACCGAGCCTATGCATTGGATAACGAGGAGGCTGAAATCGGTGTCGGCTGCATCGGCGTACTGCTATATGACAGTTCTGGCAGCGTAACCGCAGGTCTATCCGTTTCTGCACCGATAGAAAGAAGGAAGAGAGAGTGGGTTAATGATCTGATGAGTACAGGCGAAGCGATATCCAGGCAGCTGGGATATTCGCATGTAGCCACCTGATGACTATCTGAAAGAAAAGTAATTCAGGATTGCGACACCATCAGTGCAACACGTCCTCATTCTGAGTTTGAACCTCTATCTGCATTCTGCAACCGACGGTATAGCGTCGCCCTGCTAATGCCAAGCGCAACCGCCGCGGCTGAGATATTACCACCGCTATCTACCATTGCTCTTTTGATCAACTCCACTTCAGCGCTCTTCAGCGAGTTGGGCGAACCAGATGCTGGATGACAGGAGACGTTATCCAGAGACGCCAGACTCAGTTCCTCACGAAACTCCTCGGTGAGAAGATCATCAGTGATCTCACTGTCCCCCTCCTCCATAAATGCTATACAGGTTTTGATCACCGTTTGCAGCTGACGCACATTGCCGGGCCAGCGGTAACGCTGCCAACACTTCATCAGCTCGGCATCAATTGTCATACCATGCCCGTCACCCGCTTCGGCCAGCAGCATATGCTCCACAAAGGCCGGGAAGTTGCGTCGATCTCTCAGCGGAGGGATGCGGATCGCAACGCCGTTCAGGCGGTAATAGAGATCCTCGCGAAAGGTTCCATCCGCCACCATCTGCTTGAGATCACGATGGGTCGCACACACTACCGTAATATCAACGGGGATGACCTTGCCACTGCCAAGCGGGGTGACACAGCGATCCTGCAGCACACGCAGTAATCGTGCTTGGAGGTCCAGCGGCATGTCCCCAATTTCATCCAGAAACAAGGTACCTTTATCCGCCTGCTGTACTTTCCCCTGCATGCCGCCGCGTCGGGCCCCCGTAAAGGCCCCTTCGGAATAACCAAACAGTTCCGATTCGATCAACCCTTCAGGGATCGCTGCACAATTCAGCGCCACAAACGCCTGACCACGGCGATTACTTTCCTGATGCAATGCCCGGGCTAAGGCTTCTTTACCGGAACCCGTCTCACCCATCAGTAGCAGGGGAATCTGATGATTGAGTCCTTTGGCACCACGCCTGGCGGCCCGCGTGAACTCAGTATCATCGAAGGTGACATCAGAGAGGCTGATCTCTCCCTGCTGTCGAGCAGGCGGTGTTTGTGTTCCCTGACGGGTTGAGTGTGAAGTGGGATAAACAGCCACGACTTTTTGAGGACCACTGCGGGTCGCTACCGTGTCGATAGGGGAAGATTGCGCCAACATATCCAATACCTCAGCGATAGCTTGTCAGGTTCACGCACGCGAATGCACGAGAATAGAGCTCGATACCGTCGACAGGCAAAAGCGGATAGAGAGATGCTGACATCTCCCGCTGACTGCGAGTAGAAACGTTCATAACAGGACACCCAGTTTTATATTTATTAGTACGTGCGACCTAGAATGTTATTAACCTTAGCAGTCGTTCAGGAAAAATAAAATAGGTCACCAGTCCTATTTATTGCTAACATTAAGAATATGACGCTGTCATAAGCATCGCTTTACGTACGTAACTGTCCCTAAATTGAACGATTTTGTCAGATTAGAGATAATCCTCCCTATCCAACTCAGACTAAGAATATCAATACGTTATGTGTGCAGTTCAACTACAAGTCCGCCCCGGTACCGCCGCCTTTTCCAAAGGACAGGAACGGGTCCTGAAAATTCTTCAGTCTGCGCAAGAATTGATGATCGCTGGCGGTTATCACAACCTCACATTACGTAAAGTGGCCGCGGGTGCGGGTATCAGCGTGGGTAACCTCAACTATTACTACTCCAACAAGCAGGACCTGCTTCGGGATCTGCTGGATAAAGTGATAGAAGGTTATGTCTGGGAGTTTGATCAGATCCTGCAAAGCACGGGAGAATCCGCGGAGGATCAGTTTGTCGCCATTGTGAAGTTTATCATTGAGGATATTGGCACTCAGGAAACGACCAACTTCTTCCCTGAACTCTGGGCGCTGGCAAACCATGACGAGTACGCCGCGGAACGTATGGATGCGCTCTACATTAAGGCCAGAGCGGTGCTGAACCACTTGATTGCAATTCTGAACCCTACGTTGACTGAAACATCACGGGAACAAGTCGCACTGTTTGTTTCCGCTTCAATGGAAGGCTTAACGCCCTTTGCTGGCTTTGGAAAACCCTGGGCGACCCAACGCCCGGAAATTACCAATATTGCCGCCACCAGCTTTCTTCAGCTGGTCACCAGCATTACCAACGAAACCATTCAGGATGGCCTAGTCGCAAAACCTTAAGTATTGCGGAACGGTGTAGAAGCTGATTAACGTATTCTGCCCTTTCCCTAATAAAGGCGCTTAGCTTACATTCAGACGCGAAACCAGCTGTGTCCGAGTTGTTACCGCAAACTTCCTCAAAATCTCAGAGATATGCGACTTAACGGTGCTCTCGCTGATGTTCATGTCATAACCGATCTGTTTATTCGAACGCCCCACTCGGACATGTTTGAGTACCTGCGTCTGGCGCTCAGTAAGCGCCGGACTCCGACTATTCAATGGTCGACACAATGATGATCTGCGCTCAGAACGTTTCAGTAGTTGAGCATCAGGCCAACAGCTGTGCCCTTTCAGCAATTTCCTGGTGACTCCCGATAGTTCAGCCAGATCAACCAAAGTCGACGTTATACCGCTCGCACCGATACGACGAGCCAGATGCAGCGCCTCATCATCCAGTTTATCCGCGAGCATCAGAACGGACACTTGTTTTTCATGGGCCTTCTGACGAAACGCTGGGATAGACTCCACTGTCACGATAGACGAATCCACAATAATCAGATCAATCCGGCTCTGGGGAAAGGATGCTGTAAGGCTGTCACTTTCATAGATGTTATATCTCGGCCATACCCCGGCACCCGACAACGCTAGCTTCACGCCCTGTCGATACAACTCGTAGGGTGCCAAAATCAATATGTTTTTATTTTTAGTCACGCGCTTCCCCTGAACATCCAACCTATTTCCTGAAACTCCGGGAAAAAGCAGGCACCTTACGGTGCCTGAAAAAGAGAAGTGAGGGCATCTCACAACGGTATAGAGCTCGTTCCAAAAACGATTTTCTACATATTCGGATAGTTCGGGCCGCCGCCCCCTTCCGGGGTTACCCACGTAATATTTTGCGCGGGGTCTTTGATATCACAGGTTTTACAGTGCAGGCAGTTCTGGCCATTGATCTGGAAACGTTGTCCCTGCTCATCTTCCATCACTTCATATACCCCAGCAGGACAGTATCGCTGTGCTGGTTCAGCATAGAGCGGCAGGTTCTTACTCAGCGGCAGATCAACATCACGCAACACCAAATGACACGGCTGATCTTCTTCATGGTTGGTGTTGGAGAGGAAAACCGACGACAGCTTATCGAAACTCAGTTTACCGTCAGGCTTGGGATATCTAATCGGTTTAAACTGATCCGCCGGTTTGAGCTGCGCATAGTCGACATGATTATCTCGCAGGGTGATCGGCAGCTTGCCGCCAAAGATATTCTGATCAATAAAGTTGAACGCGCCACCCAGCATCGGACCAAATTTGTGCATCGCGGGGCCAAAGTTACGGGTGCGGTACAACTCATCGTACAACCAGGAGGTCTTAAAACTATCAGTGAACGCTGACAGCTCTTTGCGACCTTCACACCCACCACTGATCGCTGCAAACACGGTTTCTGCCGCCAACATGCCGGACTTCATCGCCGTATGCGTGCCTTTGATCTTGGCAAAGTTCAGGGTGCCTGCGTTACAGCCGATCACCAATCCACCCGGAAAGGTCATCTTCGGTAGCGCATTGAAACCACCTTTGGAGATAGCTCGGGCGCCATAGGAGACACGCTTGCCACCGTCCAGATACTGCTTCAGCACGGGATGGTGTTTCAGGCGCTGGAATTCATCAAACGGACTGACATGCGGGTTGGCGTAGTTCAGATCCACGATCAGCCCAACCACAACCTGGTTATTCTCTGTGTGATACAGGAAGAAACCACCGCTGGTGCCTTTCTCCAGTGGCCAGCCTGAGCCGTGTATCACCAGACCCGGCTGATGTTTCTCCGGCTCCCCTTCTTTTACAGGTAAGTCCCACAACTCTTTGATGCCGATGCCGTAATGCTGTGCATCCGCGTCAGCATCCAGGTCAAACTTCGCATACAGCTCTTTGCCTAAATGACCTCGGCAACCTTCTGCAAACAGGGTGTATTTGGCATGCAGCTCCATACCCGGCATGTAGCTGTCTTTCTGCTCACCGGATTCACTGATACCCATGTCACCCGTGGCGATCCCTTTCACAGCACCGTCATCGTGGTAAAGGATCTCGCTCGCCGCAAAGCCCGGAAAGATCTCAACGCCCAGTTGCTCAGCCTGCTCCGCTAACCAACGGCAGACGTTGCCCAGACTGGCGATATAGTTGCCTTCGTTATGCATGGTTTTCGGCACCACACCGTTCGGCAATTTCTGAGCTTTC
>NZ_JBFGYC010000190.1:0-6625 GCF_041587635.1 Pontibacterium sp.
CTGGTTCCCATGGTCCTCCGTGGGAACCCATACGGTGGTTTATATCGCCGCATAATGTGTGTCTGTGATGTTATTCAGTACTGTCTTCATACCCACGCGGAGTGTGGGAGCAAGATCACCTCTATATTGATTGTGTCTTAGATGTCCAATGTCAGATTGTTCGTCTTCGCACGTGAGACACAGGGGCAAAACAGGTTCTGCTCATCCCGCTCCTCCTCACTCAGGGATGAATCACGGTGCTCTGCCTCACCTGCCAACACTTCAACAGCACAGGTTTTACAGGCACCCGATTTACAACTGAACGGCGCATCAATGCCGGCATCTAACATGGCATCCAGAACAGTTTCATCCGGGCTAACTTCAATCATTTTGCCGCTACGATTCAGTGTGACCTCAATGGAGTGCGCATTAGCGACCTCCCCAGCCGTAAAACGCTCAAACCGGATTCGCTGCGGATCGATACCCAGCTGTTCTGCGTTCGCGATAACGGAATCAATCAGGCGGGACGGCCCACACACGTAAAACACCGTATCGTCAGTGGCATTACGTAAAACCTGCTCCGCAGACAAGCGTTGCTGTTCATCAGCGGGATAAAAAGTCACCTGATCCCCCAATGCTTGAAGCGATTCGTTAAATGCCATCTCTCTGAGACTGCGACCTGCATAATGCAGATGCCACGGGTTTTTTCGGCGACTCAGTGCATGGATCATCGCGTGGATGGGGGTGATTCCAATGCCTCCTGCAATCAGCACTGCGGGACGATCCTCATCGTGCAGAGAAAAGTGATTTTTAGGAGGCTCGATACGCAATCCGCTTCCTAACTGATAATCGCGATGTACCGCCAAACTGCCGCCCCACCCCTGATCTTCCCGCAGGACCGCAATCCGGTAGTGATTGCGCTGTTGCGGGTTCGAGGTAATCGAATAATGACGGGTATCCAGCGCTCCGTTTTCCAGTACCACCGGTACAGTAAGGTGAGCACCAGCTTCAAATTCAGGCAACTGGCGACCTTGGGGATCACGCAGTTCGTATTCTCTGATTCGGGGTGTGAGCTGACGGATACCACTGATGACCACTTCAACAGGGCCTTTTCCGATAGCCTTGTCTGTGTGGATTGACTGACTCGCCCGCAGACGCTGATTTTCCTCTTTCAGCGGCTTAAACAACGCTTCCACCTTTTCAGCTGTATATCGCTGGGTAATGTGTTGCGGGCAGTTCCAGTCAAAGGCTTCCACATCAATCACAAAGCCACGTTCGATCTGAGCGGGATAGTTATGATCGGCGAGTTGGGCGAGCGTATCCTGATCCTCCGGTGATACGACCGTGACCCGTCCCAGCATTTTCAGCCGACGTCGGTTGGGATAATCCATAAAGAACAGGGCAACTCGACTGTCATGGCTAAAATTGCCGGTGCTGACGTACTGTCGGTTACCGCTATAGTCAGCAAACCCAATCCGGCCCTCATCCAGTACTTTCATAAACCCGGGTAAGCCGCCACGGTGCTGAATATAGGGCCAGCCCGTTTCGGTCACACTGGCCATATAAAAGCTGTCACGGGCAGCAATGAACTGAGCTTCACGCGTTGTCAGCTGATGGTTATAGTCCGCCCCCCGATCCATGTCGGCATAGAAGGTACGGCTACCTAACTCGACCTGAAGTTCGCGAATAATCGGCGTAAATGCGATCTCGGCAAATTTATGTCCCATCGATCAACCCTCACTCTGCTGACGGCCGGTTCACCATCGGTAACTAAGCGGGAAATCGCGTTCATTCCCCTGCGTCTGTAACCACTATGCCAAATTCCATTCAGCGCAAGAATCACCTAAAATTGAAATTAATTATTACTAAATATGGAATAATTAATGGATCGTTTTCGCCAGATGCAGGTCTTTGTTGCTGTTGCCGAAGGAGAAGGTTTTGCTGCGGCGGCCCGTCGTTTAAAGATATCGCCACCGGCCGTTACCCGTGTCGTTGCTGCACTGGAAGACTCTCTGGGTGTGAAGCTGCTCAATCGCACAACCCGCTATGTACGTGTCACTGAAGCGGGACAACGGTATCTGGAAGACTGTCGCCGGATTCTCGCCGAGGTAGAAGCCGCTGATGATGCTGCCGCAGGGATCAACGCCGAACCACGTGGCCATCTATCGATTACAGCGCCGGTGATGTTCGGACGTCTGCATGTCATGCCCGGTGTACTGGAATACCTAAACCGGTATCCCGAGATGGAAGTGGATGCACTGTTACTGGATCGCGTGGTAAATCTCATGGAGGAAGGGTTAGACGTGGGCGTGAGAATCGGAGCTCTGCCCGATTCAACTATGCGGGCACTGCGGGTCGGATCTGTCCGTAAAGTGCTGGTCGCATCTCCCAGCTATTTGTTTCTGGAAGGGACACCTAAACACCCCCAGGAACTGATTCATCATCGGATCGTGACTTCACAGGCTGGCACTATGTCAGAAACCGCATCGGGTAACTGGCGCTTTCACTACGCTCAGAAAGAGCTTCAGGTTCAAGTGCGCCCCAAACTCAAAGTCACCACCAACGATGCCGCCATCGAAGCAGCGGCCAGTGGATTTGGCCTGACCCGTGTCTTGTCATATCAGGTCGCCAGTATGTTGTCTGAAGGACGCTTGCAGATTATTTTGCCCGAATACGAACCACCACCCGAACCGATCCATATTGTACATCGCGAGGGCCGTCACTCGTCGGCAAAAGTGCGGGCGTTCATCGATCTGATGGCCGCACGCCTCAAGGATAATCCCTCTTTGATGTAGTGCTTTTTGCACCTCCACCATCTCCGAGGTAATAGATACGAATCCGGCTGTTTTTCAAATCCAGCTTGTCGGGAAATCGAACGGTAAAATAGGACGCGCGTTTCTTTTTCCGATGCACAAACCCGGGTTTGTAATCAGAGGTTAGTGTGTACAGTGATTTTCCCTTCTTGTTATACACCACCGTAACAATCTGCCCCTGTGGGACCTTGGTATCTCTTAAGGTTCGAGTCACACGGCCGCGCAGTTGCCAGCGATCATCCGCCCGCTGCTCCATGCGCACGTTGTAGATCCGTGCCACATCACCGCTCTGTACTTCAAGCAGAGGGTAACGCTCTCCAGCCTGCGCCAATGCCACAGAAAAGAGCAAAAGCAAAACGCCGATGAACCACTTAGTCACACCCATAACGATGCCCACATCTATAAAAATGCATGCTGTGTTTAAGGTTAGGCTTTATCGGAAAAGAAAAGTTCTAGAACGAAGTCAGGGGGTGTTTAATGCGGAGGATGCAGGACGCATCCAATTCACTGCAGTGGGATAACGGCCCCCAATAGTCTTAGCTATCAGGGGCGTACGCTGCGATCAGTTAAAGCTCAGGCGCAACTTATCAAAAGCTTCGCGATTCAGCGCTTCACGGAAATCCGGATGCGCAATCTCGATCAAATCACGTGAACGCTCACGCAGACTGCGACCGCGTAGACTCACAATACCGTATTCAGTCGCAACGTAGTGTACGTGTGCACGGGTGGTCACCACGCCCGCACCATCATTCAGCGTCGTTACGATGCGTGAGATCGTGCCGCCTGCGGCAGTGGATGGCAACGCAATCACACCACGCCCACCTTCAGACAGCGATGCACCGCGCACAAAATCGATCTGACCACCGAAGCCAGAGAAGATCTTCGTTCCCATCGAATCGGCTGAAACCTGACCGGTCAGGTCCACCTGAAGTGCGCTGTTGATCGACATCGCTTGTGGGTTACGTTGGATGCTGCGCATGTCATTTACATACTCGGTATCCAAAAACTGCACAATCGGGTTGTCATTCACGAAGTCATACAGCTTCTGGCTGCCCACGACAAAGCTAGTCACAATCTTGCCCGCGTGGTTCTTCTTATAGGCACCGGTAATCACACCCTTTTCGACAAGTGGCAGCACACCATCTGAAAACATCTCGGTGTGAACACCCAGATCCTTTCGATCACCCAGACAAGCGAGTACCGCATCAGGGATCGCGCCAATACCAGTTTGGATACAGTCGCGGTCCTGCACGAGGTCAGCCACATGTTGGCCAATCGCCTTATAAATCTCGCTTTGTGGTGCCGGTTCGTGACAACTCAACGGTGCAGCTTCTTCGTACACGGTATGAAAGTCGTTATACGCGACGATGCCATCACCGTGAGTACGCGGCATATTCGGATTAATATGGGCAATAATTTTGCCCGCTTTCTCTAATGCCGCGTGGGTCGCTTCAACCGAGATACCGAGTGAACAGTTACCGTGTGCGTCCGGTGGACTCACCTGAATGATCGCGGTATCAACCCGCTGCTCCCCACGACGAATCAGCTTAGGGACTTCTGCCAGAAGCATCGGAACATAATCCGCATCCCCACGCTGGACCGCTTTACGCGTCGCTGCGCTGACAAAATAGCAGCGACAGCGAAGGTGACCACGCAGCTCAGGCGCGACCATCAGTTCGGCACCCTCACCTTCTGTATGCAGCTGCATCAAGGTCAGATTACGTCGTGACAACGCGTGCTTAGCAAGACCTTTAAGCAAGACCACAGGTGTAGCAGCCATGTTATGCGTCCAGATCGCTTCATCGTCTTTGATTGAGGAAACGGCATCTTCTGGACTACAGGCAATTCGGGGGGACATTTTCAACTCCATCAGGGTGACTACGTATTCAGGGCTGCTTTATAGCCTTTCGTCGTAGAAAAAGACAGCGATCAGATCAAGGAACATGATGCTTTTTGGGGGTATTGGTGGATCGTGCTCTCTAATGTGCGCTATGCATTGATAACAGAGAGTTTTAAAGAAAACATAAGCCTTCAAGCGCAGAACCAGACTAGGCGTTTGAACGGAAATTTTGGTGCGTAAATACGCGACGAGATGCAGGCATTGAGGAGAAACAAAAACAGCCGCTCGGCAAGACCCGTTAGATTCGGTGCAGGATCAAGATAAAGGGACGTAAGCCCCTTCTGGTTATTACGAATAGTGATAACGGCATGCCGCTATAATCAGCACTCCGTCTTGCACCGTGTACACCATACGGTGTTCTCGGTCGATGCGGCGGGACCAGAAGCCAGAGAGATCTCCCTTTAAAGCTTCGGGTTTACCTAACCCCTCGAAAGGCCCGCGGCGTGTACTTTTGATAAGCTCGTTAATACGTTTTAACGTTTTCTTATCAGTTTTCTGCCAGTAGAGGTAATCCTCCCAAGCATGATCATCCCACTGTAAAACTAATAATTTACTCTGAATCATCCTCGATCAGATCTCGTTCTGTAGCCTGACCCGCCTTAATACGTGCAACAGATTCCATCAGGCGACCCGCATTCGCAGGGCTTTTCAGCAGATAGAGGGTTTCCATAATGCTGTCGTAATCTTCTTTCGAGAGCATCACAACATCATCACCCTTCTGCCGGGTTACCACTGCAGCTTCATGCGAATCACATACAGTATCCATTACCGCCTTAAGGCTGGCACGGGCATCACTATATGAAATGACGTTCACTAGATTTTTCCCCGGATTTACCAAGTTTTCCATTTTCGCATTGCTGCCCACACTTATTAGCGAGATAAGCGGTTAACTACGACTAGTTAACGCAAGGACAACCTAAGATCTCATATGACCGTACAAAAACTTGTACAACAATTTTATGTACAAATTCCTGTACAGTCAATAGCGCATTATCTTATGCCAGCGGCATTCACACCGCTTTCAGTGCAGACTGATATCTCACGGTCGACTGAGGCTCACCTGGCAGTCCATCAAGTGACTCAACCTTTACTTTTGGCCTCAGTTAACCATGGGAGGAGCAACCTATCTAAACAGTTTTCAAAATGGCGGGATAAGTCTGGCGCATACGATCACCTACCAAAGAAACAGCGCCCGACGTTTCACGACATCCGCGCACTTGGAATATTGATGTACCACAAAGCAGGATATCCGATGGATTACATCATGGCCCTAGCAGGCCACGCACTGAGCAGCACCACAGAGCACTACATCAGCGGACACGAAAACCCTAAGCCAGTGACCGTATCTGCAGGGCTATCACTGGCCCAGGTTAATATTGGGGATATTGATTGGAAGACTGCTCAGCTGCCGCCGGAGTTGGCAAGGCTTATTGAAGAAGGGAATGATTAGGTAACCAAAGCCCATTTGTGTGCTCTACATAGCCATCAAGCCACCTGACCAGATCATCCCTATCCTTCAACCGGACCCCCAGTTTATGAACATCTTCCGGTGTATATTTTTGGAACTTAGTAAAACCAGACAAAGAGACTATCATTGCCCCGATACACCCCGCCCCAGGTCCTGACAACAACCTCTCAGAGGTCCACGCCCCTATAATTTGATCGAATACGTTTACGCAGATCCTTCCCTTTTCTTTCTTAACCTCCACAAAGAAACGCATCTCATTAAATTCACCGCCACCGTATGAGGCAAAAATATCAGCAGATGTATGCTTAACCTGCCCTACATGCTTAACTTTCTCAAACCCATTCCCAGCCATCAACTCAGCCACTACTTTTTCAAACAAAAGAGGCTCGATGCGATCCAGGTTTCCCGAATCTTTTTTCAAACGGTCCACAAGCTCCGGCGTAACCTCACGACAGCTTTCGATGC
>NZ_JBFGYC010000191.1:0-6615 GCF_041587635.1 Pontibacterium sp.
CTGCTCATCAACAAAGATGAAGCCGCGTTCATCCAGCTGTACGCCGGAATCTTCAGACAGCAGACCGTTAGTCTGTGGCTTACGACCAACAGCTACGATCAACTTGTCTACAGTGATTTCCTGCTCGCCTTTGGAGTCAGTGAACTTCACTTTAACTTCTTTGCCGTCAACGATCTCAGTACCGGTTACGCGAGCACCCAGCTGAATGTCCAGATTCTGCTTCTTGAACAGCTTAGCTGCCTCACGAGCGACATCTTTATCCGCTGCTGCCAGGAAGTCATCCATCGCTTCCAGTACAGTAACCTTGGTACCCAGACGCGCCCATACAGAACCCATCTCCAGACCGATAACGCCTGCACCGATAACACCCAGGCGTGCAGGGATTTCATCGATATCCAGGGCACCGGCGTTATCCAGGATCAGACCGTCGGTCAGTGGCGCAGGTGGGATGTTCACAGGTACGGAACCAGACGCCAGAATCACGTTCTCAGCATCGTATACCGCAGCTGTACCGTCAGCTGCAGTGACTTCAACCTGCTTGTTAGCCAGCAGTTTACCCATGCCCTGCAGCACAGTAACGCCATTTGCTTTAAACAGACCACCGATACCACCGGTCAGGTTGCCAACGATCTTGTCCTTACGGGCAACCATCGCTTTAACATCCATAGACACTTCGCCTGTCTGGATGCCGTGCACATCGGCGTGCTGTGCTTTGTGGAACTGATGGGTAGATTCCAGCAATGCTTTAGACGGAATACAACCAACGTTCAGACAAGTACCGCCCAATACAGCAGCACCTTTGTCATCAACCCATTTTTCAACACATGCAGTTTTCAGACCCAGCTGAGCCGCACGAATAGCAGCTACGTACCCACCAGGGCCCGCACCTACGACGATTACGTCGAATTTCTGTGACATGTCTCTTTACCTATCCTATCAATTCACTCGTTATAGTTTTGGGCTGACTTAGACTTCCAGCAGCATACGTGCAGGATCTTCCAGAAGGTCTTTAATAGTCACGAGGAATTGTACAGCTTCCTTACCGTCAATCATACGGTGGTCGTAAGACAGGGCCAGGTACATCATCGGCAGGATTTCAACCTGACCGTTGACTGCCATTGGGCGTTCCTGGATCTTGTGCATACCCATGATTGCAGTCTGAGGCGGGTTCAGGATAGGAGTAGACATCAGGGAGCCGAATACACCGCCGTTAGTGATGGTGAACGTACCGCCCTGCATATCGTCCAGACCCAGCTTACCTTCACGACCACGCTTACCGAAGTCAGCAATAGTCGATTCAACATCCGCCAGGCTCATTGCATCTGTATCACGCAGCACAGGAACCATCAGACCGCGTTCGGTAGATACTGCTACACCGATATCCTGGTAACCGTGGTAAACCATGTCGTTGCCGTCGATAGATGCGTTAACCGCTGGGAATTTCTTCAGTGCTTCAGTCGCAGCTTTCACGAAGAAGGACATGAAGCCCAAACGCGTACCGTTGTGGGTCTTTTCGAACAGGTCTTTGTACTGCTTACGCAGCTCCATAACCGGTTTCATGTTCACTTCGTTGTACGTGGTCAGCATTGCAGCGTTCTGCTGTGCTTCAACCAAACGTTTAGCGATAGTGGCACGCAGACGTGTCATAGGAACACGTTTCTCAACGCGCTCACCGGTTACGATATTCAGTGCCGCCGCTGTTGCGGAAGCAGCAGGAGCCGCCGCAGCAGGTGCTGCTGCAGGCGCTGCTGGTTTGTTTTTCAGGAAGTTCTGAACGTCTTCCTTAGTGATACCGCCGTTCTTGCCAGTACCAGGGATCGCAGAAGCATCCAGACCGTTTTCGTCGATCAGCTTACGTGCAGCTGGACCAACCTTATCTGCATCGCCTGCTGGCGCGGCTTCTGCTTCTGCAGCGGCAGGTGCTGCTGCACCCGCTGCGCCTGCAGTGAAGGTCGCCAGTACTTCTTCACTCAGTACGGTATCGCCTTCGCCTTTCAGGATCTCTGCAACAACACCGTCTTCAGGTGCTACTACTTCCAGTACTACTTTGTCTGTTTCGATATCTACAATCAGCTCGTCCGCAGAACACGCTTCGCCTGGCTGCTTGTGCCAGGTTGCAACAGTACCGTCTGCTACTGATTCAGGGAAAGTCGGCGCTTTAATTTCGATGGACATGTTATTTCCTTTACCGTTGCTCCGTCAGGTGATTACTTTCGATCACCTGATCAACCGTTGATTGCTTCGTTAACCAGTTTTTCTTGCTGCTCAAGGTGTACAGATACGTAACCTACAGCAGGTGCCGCAGCGTGCGGACGACCTACACCTTCAAGGTGCAGATTAGGATTCTGAGCGTGCAGAATCGAACGCATGTGATGCTGACTGCAGTACCAGGCGCCCTGGTTCATTGGCTCTTCCTGACACCAAACCACAGACTCCAGATTTGTGTACTCACCAAGCGCACGCGCCAGATCCTTCTCAGGGAATGGATACAGCTGTTCGATACGAATGATGGCAACATCATCTTTTTCCAGCTCTGCACGACGGTTATACAGGTCGTAGTAGACCTTACCGCTACACAGAACAACACGCTTAACCTTGCTCGGATCCTGCTGATCAGTCTCAGCAATCACTGGCTTGAACATCGTGCCTTCAGCCAACTCTTCCAGAGTCGAGGTTGCCTGCTTGTGACGCAACAGACTTTTCGGCGACATAACGACCAAAGGCTTACGCAGAGGTCGAACGACCTGGCGACGTAGCAAGTGGAAGATCTGAGCCGGAGTCGTAGGAACACACACCTGAATGTTGTGTTCAGCACACAGCTGGAGATAACGTTCCAGACGTGCAGAAGAGTGCTCTGGCCCCTGACCTTCAAAGCCATGAGGCAGAAGCATCGTCAGGCCACACAGGCGCTGCCATTTCTGCTCGCCACTTGTAATAAACTGGTCAATAACAACCTGAGCACCGTTAGCGAAATCGCCAAACTGAGCTTCCCAGATTACCAATGCATTAGGTGTAGTGGTTGCATAACCGTACTCGAATGCAAGTACCGCTTCTTCAGACAGATAAGAATCATGCAATGTCAGACGCGGCTGCTCTGGAGACAAGTTTTCCAGAGGCGTATGTGTTTCTGCATCTTTCTGGTTGTGAAGAACCGCATGACGGTGGGAGAACGTGCCTCGACCAACATCCTGACCGGTAATACGTACCGGGTGGCCTTCCGCCAGAATAGAAGCGTATGCCAAAGATTCTGCCATACCCCAGTTCAGAGCCATTGCACCCGCAGCCATACGCTTACGGTCATCAATAATTTTCTGAACCTGACGCTGCACGCTGAAGCCGTCCGGCACGTCACACAGCTTGTTACCCAGCTCTTGCAGGAGCTTAAGGTCAACACCAGTTTCGTGGTCAAAGACCCACTTATGGCCAAGATATGGACGCCAATCAACGAAGAGTTCTTCGTTTGGCTGCTGTACAAGAGACTGTACTACGTGCTCACCGTTTTCCAGTGCAGAACGGTAGTCTTTCTCCATTGCCTTGCTCTGTTCAGCGGTGATAACACCTTCGCTGATCATCTGCTGGGCATACAGCTCACGGGTTGTTTTCTGTTTCTTGATCTGAGCATACATCAGTGGCTGAGTACCGGATGGTTCATCCGCCTCGTTATGGCCACGACGACGGTAACAAACCAGATCGATCACAACGTCTTTTTTAAATTCGTTACGGTAGTCTACCGCCAGCTGAGTCACAAAGCGTACCGCTTCCGGATCGTCTCCGTTTACGTGGAAGATTGGTGCAGACACCATCTTCGCAACATCAGTACAGTATTCAGAAGAGCGGGAGTCTTCTTTTTTGTTGGTGGTAAAGCCGACCTGGTTGTTGATCACAAGGTGGATTGTACCGCCAGTTTTATAAGCACGGGTCTGAGACATCTGGAATGTCTCCATCACCACACCCTGACCAGCAAACGCCTGATCACCGTGAATGTTAACCGGCAGTACCGTTGTACCTACCGCATCATCACGTCGATCCTGACGAGCACGAACAGAACCTTCAACAACCGGCGCCGAGATTTCCAGGTGGGATGGGTTGAACGCCATCGCCAGGTGAACCTCACCGTCAGCGGTCATTACGTTGGAAGAGAAGCCCTGGTGGTACTTAACGTCACCGGACGTTTCCACCATCTTCTTACCTTCAAACTCACCAAACAGCTCTGCCGGGTTTTTACCAAAGATATTTACCAATGTGTTCAGACGACCACGGTGGGCCATACCAATCACAACTTCTTTACAACCCTGCTTGCCTGCACGCTGAATCAAAGAGTTCAGGCAGACAATCATCGATTCACCGCCTTCCAGACCGAAGCGCTT
This sequence comes from Pontibacterium sp., assembly GCF_041587635.1. Lineage (NCBI taxonomy): Bacteria > Pseudomonadati > Pseudomonadota > Gammaproteobacteria > Oceanospirillales > Oceanospirillaceae > Pontibacterium > Pontibacterium sp. The sequence continues at coordinate 4,368 of NZ_JBFGYC010000191.1, forward strand.
AGCACCGGCGTAGCGGGAACCCAGATATTTTTCCAGACCTTCAGCAGCCGTCAGGCGCTCAAGAACCATCATTTTCTTCTCAGGCTCAACCACAGGGTGGGAACGACTTGGTTCCAGACGAGACTGGATCCAGCGCTTTTCCTGAGTGTCAACGATGTGCATATATTCTGCACCGACGGTGCCACAATATGTCTTCTTCAGGTCAGCCAGGATATCTTTTAGCGGCGCTTCTTCTGGACCGAAGAACAGGGAACCGAGCTGGAAGACTGTGTCGTAATCGGCTTCAGACAGTTCATGGAAGCGAGGATCCAAATCAGGAACGTCTTCACGCTCCAGCAAACCCAGCGGGTCAATGGTTGCTACCTGATGACCACGTACGCGATATGCGTTGATCATTCGCAGAACGCGAACCTGCTTCTTCTCATGTTCTGAGCTAACAGAACTAACAGCAGCCGGTGCAGCGCGCTTCTGATTTTTAGCGAGGTACAGGAAATGTTCCTGAATTGTTGAGTGAGGAACATCCTGTGTAAGGTTATCACCCACTTTAGGTAAACGATCGAATTCTTCACGCCATTCTTGTGGAACAGCACTCGGATCCATCAGGTAGGTTTCGTACAGTTGTTCGATGTAGGAAAGATTACCACCGTACAGGTGTGCATTTTTCCACATCAACTCCATGATGCCTTCTTGCATTCTTGATCACCCTGGCTCAGGGGGCTTTGCTAAGCTTTACCAGCCGATTCGCTGTCCAGCCTGCCCCTCTTTGACGTTACCGTATATTTTCTCTGCCATCACAGGCGTCCCTGTGCGTGGCGGTTGGTATTCTATAGCTTTTCACAGGAAGCTTTAAATAATTCTTTGTGTGAATATCACCGAATTGTCATTTTTTTCTAATCGGACAATTAGTCTTTCTCATTCAGCACAAAAAGAACAAAAAAAAGCGGTGCCCTAGGGCACCGCTTTTTATCAGGTCGCTTGCTGAATGAGCATGTTGCGAATCTTACCGATTGCCTTGGTCGGGTTAAGACCTTTAGGGCAAACATTCACACAGTTCATGATGCCGTGGCAGCGGAAGACGCTGAACGGGTCATCCAAATCAGCCAGACGTTCGCGCGTTGCGGTGTCTCGGCTATCCGCCAGGAAGCGGTATGCCTGCAGCAGGCCGGATGGACCAATGAACTTGTCTGGGTTCCACCAGAAAGACGGACAAGACGTTGAACAGCATGCACAGAGAATACACTCGTACAGACCGTCCAGCTCGGCACGCTCTTCCGGAGACTGCAGACGTTCAATCGCCGGTGCCGGCGTATCATTGATCAGGAACGGCTTAATCTTCTCGTACGCTTTGTAGAACTGAGTCATGTCTACAACAACGTCACGAATAACCGGCAGACCCGGCAACGGACGCAGTACAAGCTTGTCGTTCTCTACCACTGCGGACAGCGGAGTGATACAAGCCAGACCGTTCAGGCCATTCATGTTCAGACCATCGGAACCGCAAACACCTTCACGGCAGGAGCGACGGTATGCCAGAGACGGATCTTTGTCCTTCAGCAACTGAAGGAGATCCAGCACCATGATGTCCTTACCACCCGGGATATCGATATGGATATCCTGCATGTAAGGCTTGTCATCAGTCTCAGGATTATAGCGATATACACTTACCAGCATGATAACAACTCCTTAGTATGTACGAATTTTAGGCGGGAACGCATCCATGGTTTTAGGTGCGAAGTTAACCGCACGCTTACCGATACGTTTTTCACCCGGGAAGTACATGGAGTGGCACAGCCAGTTCTCGTCATCACGCTCGGTGAAGTCGTTACGTGCGTGAGCACCACGAGATTCCTTACGGACTTCAGCTGCAATCGCAGTTGCTTCAGCAACTTCCATCAGGTTCTGAAGCTCCAGAGCTTCAATACGTGCAGTATTGAATGACTGGCTCTTATCTTCCAGATGCAAGTTATCAACTTTAGCGCGAATACCTTTCAGTAGCTCCAGACCTTTCTGCATGCTATCGCCGTCACGGAATACATCGAAGTACAGCTGCATGGTGTCCTGAAGTTCTTTACGAACAGCAGAAACACTTTCACCACTGGTAGAGTTGTTCAGCTTGTTCAGGCGAGCCATCGCGCGTTCCAGATCTTCCTCTGTCGCGTCGGTGTTCTCATAACCTTCCTGCAGCTGCTTCTCAATCTGGATACCTGCCGCACGGCCGAATACAACCAAGTCAAGCAGGGAGTTACCA
>NZ_JBFGYC010000192.1:0-6605 GCF_041587635.1 Pontibacterium sp.
GGCGTTTGCGGCTAACCTGCGTTCTTATGAGTCGGTGCGTGATTTCACCACATCGGCGTCACTGACCGCACTGATTGATCTGCCATTTACCCTGATCTTTATTCTGGTGATTGGCTGGATCGCGACAGGCATGGTAGTTCCCTTGCTGGTGGGTATCGCTGTGGTTGTTCTATATGCACTGACGACACAGCAAAAAATGCGAAAGCTGACCGAGAGCATGTATCAGGCCAGCTCCATGCGTAACTCGGTGTTGATCGAAAGCCTGATCGGGCTGGATACGCTTAAGTCCATGTGTGCCGAAGGCATTATGCAGCGTCGCTGGGAGAAGGCTGCGGCGTTTTTGGATCGAGTGGGTGTTCAGCTGCGTCTGCTGGCATCGACGAATCTCAATGTAGCGCTGTGGGCACAACAACTGGTGAGTGTCAGCATCATTGTGATGGGTGTTTACCTGATTGCAGAAGGTGAATTAAGCCTGGGTGGATTGATCGCGGCGACCATGTTGAGCAACCGTGCGATGGCACCGATCAGTCAGGTGGCTGGTTTATTAACTCAATATCATAATGCCCGGACGGCGTTGACCGCACTGAATGAGGTCATGGATAAGCCGGTAGAACGTCCAGCCGGTAAGCGTTTCTCCAGCCGTGCTTCATTAAAAGGTGAGGTTACGTTCAGGCATGTTTCTTTTACTTATCCGGGGTCTGAAATCTCTACCCTCAACGATGTGAGTTTTTCGCTGCAGCCCGGTGAGCATGTGGCCGTCCTCGGACGGGTGGGTTCGGGCAAAACGACATTGAACCGATTGTTGATGGGACTCTATCAACCGGCAGAGGGAGCCGTACTGGTTGATGGGATGGATCTTCGGCAGCTGGATCCTGCTGAATTACGCCATCAGATAGGTTATGTGCCCCAAGATGCAACTCTATTTTACGGCACATTGAAGGAAAACCTGGTGTTGGCAAATACTCAGGTGTCACAGGGCGCACTGGACCGGGCCGTAAAACTGGCTGATCTGAGTGATTTCATCAATCGTCACCCGCAGGGCTTTGATATGAATGTGGGCGAGCGAGGGGAATTTCTTTCAGGTGGGCAACGAAAAGCGGTGACGTTGGCGCGGGCGGTGATTCATAACCCGCCGTTGCTGTTGCTGGATGAAGCGACCGGCTCAATGGACCACACCTCTGAAGCGGCGATTCTGTCTCATCTTGAACAGTTTGCGAAGGGCAAAACTATGCTGCTGACGACACATCGCACGTCTATGTTACAGCTGGTCGACCGTATTATTGTATTAGATGGCGGGCAGGTCGTGGCGGATGGACCACGCGACAACGTGATGGATGCGTTGCGTAAGGGTCGTATTGGGAGGGCATTATGAGCGATCAGCCGCACAGTGATCCTCCGAAGCTCAGATTACAGAGCAACTTTGAACAGGGTATTCCCGTTGAGGATGCGAATAATCTCAACTGGTTGGAAGATGCTGATCGAGCGATGCTGGAACAAAATCCGTTGAAAGCCCGCGCGCTGTTATATGGCGTCGCGCTGGTGGTCATCGTGTTGATCGGCTGGTCGGCCTATGCCGAAATCGATGAGGTTACCCGAGGGGAAGGTAAGGTAATTCCGTCTCGGCAGATACAGGTTATTCAGTCACAGGACGGTGGTGTAGTGACTGAACTGGCGGTCGTGGAGGGGCAGACGGTAGAGGTGGGTCAGCTGCTGGTCAAATTGGATGCGACACGTTCAGTGGCGAGCTTTAGGGAGAACAGAGCTGAGTTGGTCGCGCTGCAGATCAAGGCGGCGCGGTTAAGGGCTGTGGCTGAAGAGATGGCGTTTACCCCAAACGATGACTTGCGTGAGTCGGCTCCGGATGTTGTCGAACAGGAAATGACGTTGTACCACTCGAGTCAGGCGGAGCTAACCGCTGCAAAAAATATAGCCGGCAAACAACTTAGACAGCGTGAGCAGGAACGGCAGGAGAGCCGTGCATTGAAAGCACAGCTGGATCGCGCGTATGACTTTGCCCAGCAGGAACTGAATGCCAGCGAGCCCTTGTTGGAGTCAGGTGCGGTGTCTCCCATTGATCTGCTGAAGTTGCGCCGTGAGGTGTCACGTTTACGCGGAGAGCGTCAGCAAGCGGGGGCTAAAATTCAGCGCACCAAAGAAGCGATCGCTGAAGCTAAGGATAAGCTGAGTGAGGTTGAGCTGGAGTTTAAAAATAACATTCGTGAGGAACTATCACGTACGACGGCCCGCATTAATACCTTAATGGAGAGCAGTCGTGGTTTGTCTGATCGAGTTGCACAAACAGCGGTACGTTCGCCTGTGCGCGGAACAGTGAAAAGGCTTTTTTATAATACGATCGGTGGTGTGGTGTTACCGGGGCGTGAGATTGTTGAGATTGTGCCGTTGGATGATGCTCTGCTACTGGAAGCTAAAATCAGTCCCCGCGATATCGCTTTCTTGCGACCGGGGCAGAACGCTCTGGTGAAGTTTACGGCCTATGACTTTGTGGTCTATGGCGGTTTAGATGCCTCGCTGGAGCACATCAGCGCTGACACGGTGCTGGACGACAAGGGAAACCCGTTTTATATCGTTCGGGTTAAAACTCTGGAGTCCAGCCTTGGAGAGGGGAAGCCGATCATCCCGGGGATGGTGGCCGAGGTAGATATTCTGACGGGGAAAAAAAGCATCCTCAATTATCTGCTAAAACCTGTATTCCGTGCCAAGCAGTATGCGCTGACGGAGCGATAAACTATGCATGTATTCGTGAGCCAAAAACCCTTATCTCCCGTGCGTTGGCATCAGGCGTTCCCTGATTCCATTACGGTACGTACACCCTCAGAAGTCTCCTCGGTTATACGTGGCAAAAGTTGTGTATGGCTGGATTTTACCTCCCTGACAGCGGTGGATCGTTTGCTTTGGTTGGAGCAGGCCAAGCAACTATGTTGCCCCATTGTTGTGTTGTCCAATATCCCGAACAATGATGAAGCCGTACATGTCTTTGGGGCTGGAGCGTGTGGCTATTGCCATGTACTGGCCGCTGCTAATCAGCTGAAAGAGGTCGCGCTTGTCGTTGAGCATGGCGGATATTGGGTGGGGTCTTCGTTTATTGAGAGGGTGCTGCAACTCAGTGCAGGTCATATGCGGGAAGCAATGCACACGGAGGAGGTCGATTGTTCAGACCTGCTGACAGAGCGTGAACAAATGGTTGCGCGTGAAGTTGCCAGAGGTGCAACCAACCGTGAAATTGCCAGTTCGCTTGAAATTACAGAACGAACAGTGAAAGCGCATCTGGCCTCAATTTTCGCTAAAACCGGTGCGCGTGATCGCATACAGCTCGTATTGATGTTTAATCATTTTTCATCTGCCGCTGTATGAAATTTGATCATATTGTACCTTGAGTACAATACCCGCAATTTGCCCCTTTTCTAACCTGATAGAAGCCTGTAAACGCGATTGGAATGAGTTTTGGAACGGAATCCGACTGGCGGAGCCGTTCTCCTTTATTTGCGGAGAGTCTACAGGGAATATCTGATTTCTAATGGTTTGTGTTGAGTAGAGCACTGTTCAAGAGCGCATTCTTATCGCGTTATCGGGCCCCAATGGTTTAAAGAATTTTTGGCCTTGAAAGGGGAGTGCGACAACATGGCTAACCATACCCCCATTGCAACGGTTTCCGCAGTCACTGGCGATGCATATGTCCGTGACAGCGATGGCCAGTTACGTTTATTGGAAGTGGGTGATCAACTGAAAGAAGGGGATGTTCTTTTACCTTCATCAGCAGGCAACGTTGAACTGATGATGGCGGATGGCACATCGCTGAGTTTCGGTGACCCGGTAGAGGTTACTCTGACGCGGGAGATGCTGACTGACCAGACGGTGATTGCGGAAGAGGAAAGTATCACCGATCCCTCGGTTGCTGCTGTCCTGAGTGCATTAGAAGCGGGGCAGGACCCATCGCAAGTGTTACCAGCACCTGCAGCCGGTGCAGCTGGGGATGAGGGGCATAGTTTTGTGCGTCTGGCCCGAATCATCGAAAATGTGGAAGGGTTGGAATTTGGCGGTTCAGGTTTTGAGGGGTTGTCGTTGAGCTTTGAAACCCCAGACCTGCTTGATCTCGAGGGGGCTGCTCCACCCGTTGCTGTTGCTGATACCGTCACTCTTGATGAGGACAGCAGCACTGTTATTGATGTCTTGGGCAATGACAGCGATCCAGATGGTGATCTTGATCCATCTTCAGTGAATATCGTGTCTCTGCCTTCCAACGGCACCGTCAATGTTGATCCCGTGAGTGGGGCAATCACCTATACGCCGGATGAAAACTATAACGGTCCGGACAGTTTTCAGTACACCGTACAGGATGATGAGGGGAATACCTCTAATCCCGCAACGGTGAGCATCGATGTTAATCCGGTTGTGGAATCTCCAGTTGCTGACGATGATGCCATCAGTACTGATGAAGATAGCGCGATTGAAATTAATGTTCTGGCGAACGACAACGACCCTGATGGAGAGTTAGATCCTACGACCGTTACCATCACCAGTCAGCCGAGCCATGGCACAGTCTCCGTTGATCCGTCCAGCGGTGCGGTGACTTATGTCCCGGATCAGGACTACAACGGCCCGGATAGTTTCCAGTACACGGTACAGGATGATGAGGGCAATACGTCTAATCCAGCGACAGTCAGCATCACCGTAGATCCGGTGGCGGATCCTCCGGTGGCAGTCGATGATGTGGTGACGACCGACGAAGATGTGGCGATAGATATTGATGTGCTCGCCAATGATACGGATTCGGATGGGGATATTGACCCAACGACGGTGACAATCACTAGCCAGCCAGATAATGGCGCTGTGTCTGTGGATCCAGTCACCGGTGAAGTGACGTATACCCCAGATCCGAATTACAACGGTCCGGATAGCTTTGCCTATACCGTTGATGATGCCACGGGTATTACGTCGAATCCCGCCACGGTGAGCATCACGGTGGAACCAGTAGCGGAACCGCCCGTAGAACCGCCAGTCGATCCACCAGAACCAAACCCTCCTGTTGCCCTGGACGATGAAATCATCACTGATGAGGATGTGTCGATTGATATCGATGTGCTGGCGAATGACAGTGATCCGGATGGAGATATTGATCCGACAACGGTGACGATCACCCATCAACCGGATCATGGTTCGGTATCGGTGGATCCGGTCACCGGTGTTGTGACCTATACACCGGATCAGGACTATAACGGATCGGACAGCTTTGCCTATACCGTACAGGACAATGAAGGCAATACCTCCAATCCTGCGACGGTCAGTATTACTGTGGAGCCGGTGCCTGATCCTCCGGTGGCTGTGAATGATGACGTCATTACAGATGAAGATGTTGCGATTGATATCGATGTACTGGCCAACGATACCGATCCGGATGGAGACATCGATCCAACAACGGTGGTCATCACGTCACAACCCGAGTACGGTTCGGTATCAGTGGATCCGGTAACCGGTGTTGTGACCTATACGCCGGATCAGGACTATAACGGACCGGACAGTTTTGGCTACACCGTGGATGATGCAACCGGTACCACCTCAAATCCGGCGACTGTCAGCATTACCGTGGAACCTGTCGCCGATCCACCGGTGGCCGTTAACGATGCAGTGAATACCGATGAAGATGTAGCAATAGATATTGATGTCCTTGCCAACGATACCGATCCGGACGGCGACCTTGACCCAACGACAGTGACTATCACGGATCAGCCAGATAATGGGTCTGTGTCTGTGGATCCGGTCACCGGTGTTGTGACCTATACCCCGGATCAGGATTACAACGGACCGGATAGTTTTGCCTATACCGTAGACGATGCCACGGGTAGCACCTCGAATCCGGCGACTGTCAGTATTACCGTGGGACCATTAGGCGATCCACCGGTGGCCGTAAACGATGCGGTGACCACCGATGAAGACGTGGCGATTGATATCAACGTACTGGCTAATGATACCGATGCGGACGGCGATATCGATCCAACGACAGTGACGATCACGGCTCAACCGGATCACGGTTCTGTGTCTGTGGATCCGGTGACGGGTGTGGTGACCTATACGCCGGATCAGGATTACAACGGACCGGACAGCTTTGCTTACACCGTAGATGATGCGGTGGGTACGACCTCGAATCCGGCTACGGTTAGTATTACGGTGGATCCAGTGGACGATCCTCCGGTGGCTGTGAATGATATTGTGACAACCGACGAAGATGTCGCGATTGATATCGACGTGCTGGCCAACGATACCGACCCGGACGGCGACATCGATCCAACAACGGTGACCATCACGGATCAGCCGGATCATGGTTCTGTTTCTGTGGATCCGGTGACGGGTGTAGTGACCTATACCCCGGATCAGGATTACAACGGGCCGGATAGCTTTGCCTACACTGTGGATGATGCAACCGGTACGACGTCGAATGCAGCAACGGTCAGTATTACTGTCGATCCGGTAGCCGATCCTCCGGTGGCTGTTAACGATAGTGTGACAACCGACGAAGATGTCGCGATTGATATCGACGTGCTGGCCAACGATAAAGATCCGGACGGAGACATTGATCCAACGACAGTGAC